>CAIPNT010000024.1 GCA_903866485.1 uncultured Micrococcales bacterium
GCCTATTTCTGGGCTGCCAAAATCGCCAAGGGATGCCGATGCCCGCAAGAGGTTCGCGAGTTCATCGACGACCCAGAGTCGGTGAACTAGCTACTTCTTGTCGGCGGCCTTTGCCTGCTTGTCAGCGCGCTTCTCTTTCAAAGACTTTGCTGGCGCCTTTTTGGTGTTCTTCTGAGACTGCTGTTCTTTTTGAGCCATGATTATCCTTTTTCAGAACCAACTTGGCTCTTAGTTGAACTGTAACGCCTATTCGCGGTTCTGGATGAGTCTTCGACGCTGTTGTGTTGCCGCGCCAGCATCTTGCCCTTCACCTCGTTCAAGAAGCTTTTGAATAATCTGCTCTCGAAACTCAACTGACTTGTGGTCGTCATACTTGAACTTTGCATCGACCTTGATTATTTGAAGTTCGATGCCTGTTATCACGGATATCAAGTGCCCGAAGGGTTCTTGGTCCACTGCAATTTCGGCGTGACCTCCATCCGGTTGGAATTGGGCCATTGTTGCAATCAAGATTTGCACCTTTTCGAGCGGCTCGTCGATGACTCGTGGCCTGCATTCGAAGTTGACGGCTGAGTAATAGCTAGTCGGAACACCAGCCTCTGGTGCTGAAGGATCTTTTGCCCTCCACTGGCCCGGAATGAACGCCTGGTCGCCTGTTATCGAAAGTGAGACTTTTGATGCACTCCGAAGGTGCGGGATAGCAGTGTTTGCCTTGTGCAAATGAATCAACAATCGATTGTTCTGCAACACGAAGTGGGTCGGCACCACGATCGGGGCTTCGCCTTCGGATGCGCTAACGACCAAGGTGCCAAATTTGTCGCCAGAGGCGATCCAGTCGCGCCACTCGCATTCTGACTTTGCTGCATCGAAAGAGTGAATCAGCATTAGCCGACCGCATTTGGGGACAGATGTTCGTGAATCGCAACCCAAGCCTGCTCAACCCTTGCGAACACAATGGTTTCGCGTTCTTCGATAGTCGAAACCTCACCGGCAAATTCGATGTCACTCGAAACTAAATGAGTGAAAACCGCCGCATCCTCGCCAACTAACTGAACGAGCTGGTTGCTTGACCTACAGGCATGCACTTTGAAGCCATCGTCACTCTCCCACTTTGCCCATAGGATTTCATAATCGTGACGTGAATTTAAGCGTTCGGTATGCGTATAGAAGATGAAAGAGGCATCTTCGCTAAAGCCCGAAAAATAATCGGCAGTTCGGTGATTGCCGAAATCTTCAACTATTTTTGCCGCGGCCGCTAAAACTTGGTCAGTCGCACTCATTTGAGCCCCTTTGCCATGACAGTGATTAGTTCGTAGGCCATGTGAGCGGCCGCAATGCCGGTGATTTGGGCGGAGTCATATTGAGGCGAAACCTCCACGATGTCAGCACCCACCAAATTTAGCTTGCCCAGTGATCTCAAAATCGCGAGCATCTCGCGGCTATTGAGCCCGCCCATCTCTGGTGTTCCAGTTCCGGGTGCAAAAGCCGGGTCAAGCACATCGACGTCGATCGAAACATAAACCGGCTTAGTGCCGACTCGAGCCGCCATCTTAGAAATCACACCCGCAACGCCTAATGTGTCCATGTCGACACTCGTGATCACTTCAAAGCCAAGTCGCTGGTCATCCGAGAGATCGGTTTCGGCGTAAAGCGGCCCTCTAATTCCAACGTGCAAACAGCTCTGAAGATCCAGATAGCCATCTTCACTCGCTCGCCTAAATGGGGTTCCATGGGTTAGTGGAGCACCAAAATAGGTGTCCCAGGTGTCAAGGTGTGCGTCGAAGTGAATAACGGTGATCGGACCGTGAATCTTGTGTAGTGATTTCAAAAAAGGATAAGCGATGGTGTGGTCACCACCCAGCGTGACCATACGCTTGCCATCCTGCAGCAGCTCATCCATTGCCTCTTCAATCTGCTCGACCGCGAGGTCGATGTTGAAGGGATTGACCGCAATGTCACCGGCATCAACGACCTGAGCGAGGGCAAACGGGCTGGCATCTTGGGCAGGGTTATAAGGCCTCAAAAGCCTCGAAGATTCGCGTATGTGGGAGGGTCCAAAACGTGCACCGGGGCGATAACTGGTTCCAGCATCGAACGGGATACCGACCACTGCAATGTCGGCCTTGACTACCTCATCGATTCGAGGCAAGCGGGCAAAGGTTGCTAGCCCGGCGAACCGAGGCACAACCGTTGCATCCACTTGACCAATCTTGTCGCCCGAATTGGTGCGGGGCACGGGTTTGGTCATTATTTACCTACTTAACTTCTGGAATGGCACCCTTGGCTGTTTTGCCAATTCGTGGTCCCTTAGGGCCGAAGGCATACTCAGGCTCGGGCCAAATCAGCAAAGCTGCGATGTAAAGCACAGCAGCCGAAACAATCGACACGATCAGGCTTAGGTCGATGCCGCCAGCGACACCGCTCCAAACACCGACGATTACCGGTGGGTAGTAGCCGAACTGAAGACCCAGAACGGCAGCGACAATCCAAGCTGTCATTGCGCGCCAGTTGACACCGTTAGAGAACCAGTAGCGACCACCAGTCATGCCTCGGTTGAAGATCTGAAGGTCGGCGTTGCTATACCAGCCGCGACGGTTCCAGAATCCAATGGCCATGATGATCATCCACGGAGTGGTGGTGACCACGATTGCACCCACAAATCCGTTCACAGCACCAAGAAGATCTGTAAAGAGTCGACCTACAACGATAAAGACGAACGCCACCGAGCCAATCGCGATTGTTGCCTTGACACGGCTGAACTTAGGGAACACTGAAGAGAAATCTAGGCCGGTGCCATAGAGCGAGGTTGTGCCGGTTGAAAGACCGCCGACGAAGGCGACCACAATGATCAGGTAGGCATACCAAGCAGGGGAGGCGCCGATTAGGCCGACCACATAGTCACCACCGGTCACCAGGGTCATGGTGGCAACACCAAAGATAAATGGAATCAGAGTCATGGCTTGGGCACCTAGGGTGGCCAGCATCAACTTTGCATTTGAAGTTCCGTTTGGTATGTACCGCGCCCAGTCACCAAGAAAAGCGCCGAATGAGATTGGGTTAGACATGGCGATGATGGCAGACAGGATGAAAGTTGGCCAGAATCCGCCAAGCGCCAACTTGTCAGGGGTTCCAGCGAAGTCTGGGTGAAATGCTCCGGCAAACGCGAAAATAGCTAGAAGCATCAAGACTGTGTTTAGCCAGACTGCGATGCGGTTCACAAACAACATGAACTGGTATCCATAGACCACCACTACAACCACGATCAAACCGATTAGGGCATATAGAGAAATTCTCAAGCCCTGAGAGTCGGTTGCACCGAACAGGCGAACAAACGCTCCGACCAGGGCATCGCCACCCACCCATACTGAAATCGAATAGAAGGCAATCGCGGTTAGCAGAGACAAAAACGAGCCGGCGATTCGACCTCGAACTCCAAGGTGGGCTCCAGAAGAGACCGCGTTATTGGTGCCGGTGCGAGGACCAAAGATGCCCATAGGCATCAAAAACAGAGAACCAACTAGCACACCCAGCACAACGGCTGCGACGCCTTGCCAAAATGAAAGGCCGAAGGCGATTGGAAAAGTTCCGAGGAGTACAGTCGCAAAAGTGTTTGCTCCGCCGAACTGAATTCTGAATAGATCCCAGGGGGTTGAAGTTCGAGCTGAGTCTGGAATCGTATCGATTCCAAAACTTTCAATTTCGGTAATCTTTGGCTTTGCGCCAGGAGTTGTAGTGCTCATGCCGATCCTCTCAATAAATGCCACGCTGCATTACTTATGGGAATGCTATTCCCTTGCTTGCCTATTAGGCAATAATTTGTTCCTATGAAGATAATTCGTGTCGTAGACCTGTCTCACCCAGTAACTGAAGCTACCCAGGTTTATCCGGGCGACCCGGTGCCGCACCTAGAACAGCACTCGACAATCGAAAAAGACGGCTTCAACCTCGTGAGCATAACGATGGGTAGCCAGTCGGGCACGCATGTGGACGCACCATTCCACTTCGACGAGTCGGGCAAACGCATAGACGAACTTGATTTGCAACTGTTTGTTGGCCCCGCCGTGGTTCTGGATTGCGGTGATTTGAGCAGTCGTGAAGAAATCACAATCGAGTCGTTGGGCGATCAGCTGAAGCAGATTCAGCCCGGAGATATTGCGCTATTCAAGACTCGCTGGAGCCGCTTTTATGGCACCGATGAATATTTCAACAACCCTTATTTGAACGCCGAACTTGTAGAACACCTGATCAACCTTGGCGTGTTAACCTTCGGCCTAGATGCGATCAACATCGATGAAACACCGGATGAGTCGCACGCCGGCGTTGGATTTCCCGCCCACCACATCATCGCCCGTGCTGGGGGCGTCATCTGCGAGAACCTAACCAACCTAGATGCCATCGATTTTGACCGTCCGCTTGTTTCGCTGCTGCCGATGAAATTTATTGCAATCGATGGTGCGCCGGTCAGGGCCGTTGCAATGGAGGTTGCATAGCGTTGGACATTACCATTGGTGCTCGAATTCGTGCAAGACGTTTGGCACAGGGCCTAACCCTCGGGCAGGTCGCAGCTGCGGCCGGACTAACCGAAGGGTTCGTAAGCAAGCTTGAACGCGATCAGGTTTCACCATCTGTCGCCTCGCTAGTGTCCGTTTGCCAGGCGATTGGGCTAAGGGTTGGAGAACTTTTCGATGCGCCGGCGAAAGCCATCGTTCGAGCCGGCGATGGAGCCAAAGTCAACTTTGGTGCATCCGACGCCGAAGAATTTCTGCTGTCATCGGGCGACCAAAACAGCATCGAAGTATTGCATTCGAAAATTGCACCCGGCGGCTCTGGCGGAGACGAACTTTATTCGCTCACAAGTGAGGTCGAGTTTGTCTACGTTTTGTCGGGTCAACTCGAGGTCATACTTGGCCCCGAACATAACCTGCTCAACACCGGCGATGCAATGACCTTTCGAGGTCGAGACGCCCACACTTGGCGAAACCCAACTCTCGAGCCGATTGAAGTGCTGTGGGTGTTATCGCCTGCCCCATAATTTTTCGTCAAGTCGACGGTTTAGCCCTGCAAGCAAAGCCAAACTTTCAACCGAGGTCGGTCGCTAAACTGGGAGTCATTATGGCAACCACGAAACGTTCGACTCTTTTGAGCGATGGCCGCGAACTCATCTATTTCGATGACTCTGGCTCTGCCCTGCCTTCCGACCGCAAAGCAGACCTTCGCGAGGCCGCTGAGCGTCCTGCGGTTGCCGAGATGCGTCTAGATTCACTGACCGGAGATTGGATCTCGGTTGCTGCCGCAAGACACAACCGCGCGTTTTTGCCGCCGGCTCACGAGTGCCCGCTATGCCCAACCACCGAGGCCAACCTCTCTGAAATTCCGGATAACTTTGACGTCGCCGTGTTCGAGAACAAGAGCCCGTCATTTGGCCCAGACCTTGCGACTGTTGACGATGAAAACTATTCGGTGGTGCCAAACCTCAGACTCGGCGAGCGCCGGGCATCGATTGGTCGTTGCGAGGTTGTAGTCTTCAGCCCGCAGCACCTCGGCTCACTAGCTGACCAATCTGTTGAACGCGTGCGCACCATCATCGACGCTTGGGCAGACCGAACAGCTGAACTATCTCAACTGCCTGGAGTGCGACAGGTATTTCCATTTGAAAACCGCGGTCAAGAAATTGGCGTGACGCTGCACCACCCGCACGGTCAGATTTATTCATACCCTTATGTGACACCGCGCACCCAAAAGCTGCTGGCGTCCATAGAGGCATATGGACCGAGCCTGTTTGCCGACACCCTTGCCTTCGAGCAGGCCGGCGAGCGAGTTTTGATACAGGGTGACCACTTCACCGCCTATGTGCCGTTCGCGGGTCGGTGGCCGATTGAAATTCACCTTCTGCCACATCGTCACGTGCAGAATCTGGCCCAACTAAACGAAGATGAGCGCGCCGAGTTGGCGTCAACCTATTCGAGGCTGCTAAAGGCGCTAGACACCGTCTACGACACTCCGACCCCATACATCTCGGCCTGGCACCAGGCTCCCCTGGTTGCCGGTGGAGCAAATGTGCGGTTGCAACTTCAGATCACCTCGCCTCGGCGAGCCGCAGATAAGTTGAAGTACCTTGCCGGCAGCGAATCGGCCATGGGCGCTTTCATCGCAGACTTTCCGCCTGAGACCACTGCCGCAATGTTGCGCGGAGCCATCAAGTGACCGACACCCTAATTGCCTCGGCGCTGGCCGGGTTTGAGGGCAAATTTGGTTATGCTGCCACCGGTGTGTGGTCGGCACCCGGTCGCGTCAACTTGATTGGCGA
Source organism: uncultured Micrococcales bacterium (assembly GCA_903866485.1). Lineage (GTDB taxonomy): Bacteria > Actinomycetota > Actinomycetes > Actinomycetales > Microbacteriaceae > Rhodoluna. The sequence goes on from CAIPNT010000024.1 coordinate 6,308, forward strand.
ACATACCGATTACAACGAAGGATTTGTATTTCCGTTTGCAATCAATCGCCACACCTTTGCCGCTATTTCTCTTCGAGAAGATGACCTGATCAGAGTTGCCTCAAGCTTTTCAACTCAAACCCACGAGGCACGGGTAGGTTCAATAACCAAAGATGACGGCCATGATTGGGCAGCCTACCCGTTTGGCGTGGCCTGGGCCATCCAAGAAATGGCAAATTCGCTTCTAAAGGATTTTGCCGCCACCGGTTTTGACTGCTACATCGAATCTGACGTTCCGGTGGGTGCGGGGCTTTCATCGTCGGCGGCTATCGAATGCTCTGTCGCTCTGGCCCTAAACGACATTTGGGGTGCCAGCCTCGATCGACTGCAGTTGGCGCGCGTTGGCCAGCTGGGTGAGAACGTGATTGTTGGCGCACCCACCGGCATCATGGACCAGTCGGCTTCACTGTTAGGCGAAACCGACCACGCCGTCTTTCTAGATTGCCGCTCACTCGAGTCACAATCAATCGAACTTGGCTTTGCCCGCGAAGGCCTCGAACTGCTGATCATCGACACCAGAGTCGCCCACCGATTGGTTGACGGTGGCTATGCTTCGAGACGTGCGGCATGCGAATCGGGCGCCGCTTCACTCGGTGTTGACTCACTTCGCGACCTATCTTTGGCCGACCTTGGCCGCGCTCAAGAGACACTCGACGATGTGACGTTCAGGCGGGTGCGCCATGTAATCACCGAGAACCAGCGAGTGCTAGACACGGTTGCCATCCTGCAGCGTTCGGGGCCGCGGGCTATCGGCAAGTTAATGCATGACTCGCACGAGTCAATGCGAGACGACTTCGAGATTTCGGTGGACGAACTAGACACCGCTGTCGAGACCGCAATTCGTCACGGCGCGATTGGCGCCAGGATGACCGGTGGCGGCTTTGGTGGCGCTGCGATTGCTCTCACTCCGGTTGAGAAAATCGGTGAGGTTAGCCTTTCGGTTATCGCCGAATTTGAGGCCCTAGGTTATGCGAAGCCAAACATCTTTGCGGTTTCAGCGGCACAGGGCGCCAAGCGCGAAATCTAGCTAAACCCGCTTGCCCAGGCGCAGCGAACCAAGTGCGATGACCAGACCAAGCAAAATTCCGAAAGTCAGCGCCACCTGAAGCGGCACAAGATTGGTTAGCAAACCGATGATGGCCGGGCCACCCAGCACACCCGCATAACACAGACCAACAACGGTGGCCATGTTGCGGCCCGAGTGTGAATCTTCGCCAACTACAGCAGACAGTGCAAAAATCTGAGGCACCACTGCAGAGATGCCCAATCCTGCAAAGAACCAACCAATCAGGGCAATCGCAGCGGTCGGCGACAGCAGTGCAAATGCGATTCCAAAAGCCGAAACCAGAGGACCAAACCGGATGATCACCAAGCGTCCGCGAGCGGCAACGACTCGGTCGGCCACCAATCTGAATGCCGCCATCGCACCTGAAAACACCATCACGGCAATTGCGCCGAAGGCAGGTGTTGCGTCGAGCACTTTAACCTGAAACAGCGCCGACCAGTCCACGCCGGTGCCCTCCAAGAACGCTCCGGCACCGGCCATGACGCCCAGCAGCAAAACTGTTGGCAAGTATTTGCGATTGGCCTGATCTTGAGACTTGCGCAGCTTGCGCAGCTCGGCCTTCGACAGCTTGGCTTGCACCTCTAGGTGATTTAGCTCAGGTGGCAAAAGCTTTGAGCCAGCATAGAACGACAGCAATAGGCAGAAAATGCCATAACCCGACATCGAGGCCAGCATCGGCACCTTCAGTGCGATGGCCAATCCGCCAATCGCCGAACCGAGCACGCCACCAAAAGACCAAAAGGCGTGAAATGCCGAAAAAATTGGGCGACCGTAGGCCTTTTCTACCTCAACGGCGTGGGCATTCATGGCCACATCTCCAGCACCCATACCCATTCCCAAAATGAACAGGGCCGCAGCCAGCCAAACCGAGCTCTGCGCCAATCCGGGCAAAATGAGCGCGAGGCCGGTGAGTATGCCGCCAAATATGGTGGCAAATCGGCTGCCCATCCGGTCAATAAGTCGACCCATGAACTGCATCGAGGCAAGCGCTCCGAGACCAATGAACACCAGCAGAGCCCCCAGCTGCGAGTGACTCATGTGCAGGCGGTTTTCGACCTCGGGAATGTTGACGGCCCAAATGGTTACCGCCGAACCGGCATATAAGAAGAAGAAAAAAACCGCGATTCGCGCTTGAAGGTTGCGTCGTGCTATTGAGGTCATCTTGGCACCAATCTAAATCTGTCTACTTCTATTCCGCGCTGGTTAGCCGAAAGGTTGTGGCTATTCGAGAACCTAATTTGATGGTCTCCGAATTCAAAGTGTTTGGTTCCGATCAAGATCTCGAGCCAGTTGCCATCGGTTGACAGAAAGACCGTGCCGCGATTGATGTACTGGTCATAACTCTGATTTTGATTTCCATCGTAAAAGAGGTGGCGACCGGCAACCACTCGGGCCACGTGGTCTTCATTTGAGCGATAGCGCAACCAAACCTCATATTCTCGAGCCACACCAACCTGAAGCAGGGCGCTAAAGCCATACTCTTGCTGAACCATACCCGAGAGATAACCGGCACCGGTTGAACCAGACTCGCCGGTTGGGTCTAAATTGACCATTGCCTCAAAGTGACGTCCGCCGGCACGGTTTGAAACAGCAGCATCGAGATGGATTTCGAATCGGCTGCCACCGGCAACTGCTCGCCCCTGCAAAGACTCGGTCGGGGTTATTTCAAGAATGCGCCCATCATCGTCATAGGCGATTTCATCCAGCATCAGACTTCGGCAAGCCTGCGAACCTGAGACCCAGGCCGAATGATAGAACGAATACCACTTGCCCTTGAACTCAAACGCCGACCCATGAATGGTGCCACTGTTGCCAGGGTAGGCGCCGATAAACACGCCCAGGTCTTGGTAAGGGCCAAGCGGGGTGTCGGCAACGGCGTGACACATGCGCTGCGGCCAAACCTCGTTGTCGAGCGCCGGATAGGTGAGATAGTAGCGACCGGCATACTTATGCAAAAACGGCCCCTCATAACCACCAACCTGATCACTTAGGTTGCGGATAGTTTCAGGCCTGATGCTCATCAAGTCTTGGTTGAGCTCACCGATCAAAATTGAACCGCGAGCACCCCAGACCAAATATGGCAGGTCGCCATCTATGAACAGGGATGGATCTTGACCCCACTCGACACCTTCGATGGTGCCAAGGTTGGTAAATGGCCCCTCTGGCCGATCGCTCACCGCAACCCCGGTTTTGAAGGTGCTGGTCACTTTGTCAATGGCGCAGAACACCAGGTAATACTTGCCCTGCCAAAAGTTGGCGTCGATGGCCCACATGTGACTGATTGCCCAATCAACTTGGTCGAGATGCAAAATTCGCCCATGATCGACCCAGTCAACTAAGTTGTCGCTGCTGAGTGCGTGATAACAGACCATCGTGTCATAGCTGTTGGTGTATGGCTCGTCATAAGAAACGTAAACATAAACCCGACCTTCAAAAACGTGCGCGGACGGGTCAGCGGCAAAAATGTGATCGGTTAGCAGACTAGTCAAGGCTCGAACCAACCAGAGTCAAAAGCGATGACCCCTGGCGCACATAAAGCGGAATCGAATCGAAACCGTGGTTCTCTCTGATCCAGCGCCCACCGACAACAACCTTGCCGCTAAAGAAGTTGGTCCACTCACCTGCTGGCAAATAGAACTCGACCTCACCCTCGGCGCTAAACACCGGCGCAACCAGCAGGTCAGAACCAAACATATATTGCTGGTCAAGATTCCAACAGGTGCGGTCTTCGGCGAACTCAAGCAGCATCGCCCGCATCATTGGGGTTCCGGCGACATTGGCCTCTTTTGAGGTTTCAAGCAGATAAGGCATTAACAGCTGCTTGAGCTTGGCAAATTTGCGAGTGACCGCAACCGCCTCATCATCAAAAGCCCAAGGCACACGAACCGACTCATTGCCGTGAAGACGGCTGTGCGAGCTGAGCAGACCAAAGGCCAACCAGCGCTTAAAAACGGCGGCATCCGGGTTTCCTTCAAAACCGCCGATGTCGTGACTCCAATAGCCAAACCCCGAAAGTCCGAGGCTCAGGCCACCGCGCAAACTCTCGGCCATCGACTCAAAGCTGCTGGTGTTATCACCGCCCCAGTGCACAGGCATGGTCTGGCCGCCAACGGTTGCACTTCGGGCAAACACAATGGCGTCATCCTTGCTGTGTTCAACGAGAAGGTCAAATACCGTCTGGTTATAAAGCTGGGTATACAAATTGTGCATTTGCTCTGGGTCACTGCCGTCAAAATAGACCACATCGGTTGGAATGCGCTCGCCGAAGTCAGTCTTGAAGCAGTCAACCCCCATTTCTAGCAGCGGGCGAAGCTTGCCCTTGAACCACTCGCAAGCCGCCGGATTGGTGAAGTCGACGATGGCATTGCCGGCCTGCCAAAGATCCCACTGCCAAACCGAACCGGCGGTGCCGCCAGGGCCGTCGTTGCGACGAAGTAGATAACCAAGTTGCTTGCCCTCTTCAAACAGCGGCGAAGCCTGCCCGATGTAAGGGTTGATCCACAGGCTGATTCGCAAGCCATCTGCCTTGAGTCTGCGCAACATGGCTGCCGGCTCAGGAAAGGTTCGAGCGTCCCACTCGAAATCGCACCACTGAAATTCGCGCATCCAGAAGCAATCAAAGTGAAAGACACTGAGCGGAATGTCACGTTCGCGCATTCCATCGATGAAACCTTGAACGGTCTTTTCGTCATAGTCGGTGACAAAGCTGGTAGACAACCAAAGGCCAAATGACCACTCGGGCAACAGCGGCGGGCGCCCGGTGAGTGCTGTGTATTTATCGAGAATGTCTTTTGGAGTTGGCCCGTAGATGACCAGGTATTCGAGGTCTTGCGTGATTGCACTGAACTGCACCCGTTCAACAGCTTCGCTGCCAACCTCAAGTGAGACCCTGCCGGTGTGGTTAATGAAGACGCCATAGCCCGCGTTAGTCAGATAAAACGGGATGTTCTTATAAGCCTGTTCGCTGCTGGTGCCGCCATCTTCATTCCAGATGTCGACGGTTTGACCATTCTTGATGAATGGAGTGAAGCGTTCACCGAGGCCATAAACTTGCTCGCCGACACCTAGCGACATTTGCGCCATCAGGTGGTGGTTTCCTTCGGGGTCAACCACGAAACCAAGCGCACGCGAACGCTGGTGAGCAATTACTTTGTCATTTGCAACAAACTCTAGGTTCCAGTTTTCACCCATCGAAACGCGAGCCGAAAGGGCACCTGACGTGATGGTTGCCACCTCGTCATCAACCGATGCAGTGGTTTCAACCAAAGCTTCGGTTACTTCAAACTTAAGCGCCGGTTTGCCACCCGTGTGATGCGACAGGTGCACTCGAAGCACATCCTTGGCCGGCGAATCAATCTTGAGGCCGAGCGTTGCAGCGTTGAGAGTGTCACCGCGGTGTTTGATTCGCTTGGTTGCTGCAATAACGGCGAGCGCGCTTTGACCGGCCGCGTCGAGCACCTCGGCGCGGTGAGTTTGAAGCGCATAGGTGACCGAATAACCCTCGCGCATGAGCCAAAAACCATTTGTGAATTTCATGATTACCTCAACTGCATGGCGGTTAGAGCCGCGTGATATTGTTTCAAAATTTCGGGATGCCCCTGAGCCGCAACTTGGCCCTGCATTTCGATGTTCCAGTTCGCAGGCTTGCCGGTTAGCGCGTGCGCAGCCTGACGGGCGGCACCATCTGCAACATACTCTCCGGCGTCCGGAACCACAATTTCAACACCAAACACCTGTGCGGCTATGGCTTGCACCGCGGGGTTTGCAGACGCGCCACCAATCAAAAGGATGCGATTGCATGCGACACCGTGTTCGGCGAGCACTGCGAACCCGTCGGCCAGACCGCAGAGCATGCCTTCGATTGCAGCCCTCGAAAGGTTTGGCCGTGTGTTGTTAGCCAAAGTCAATCCGGTGATAGCTCCGGTCGCATCAGGAAGGTTCGGAGTGCGCTCACCTTCAAAATAGGGCACCACGACAACTCCAGCCGAGCCTGGTTGGGCCTGCAACGCCAGATCACCCAGTGCATTGTGACTAACCTCGAGCAGACCGGCAAAGCTATCCATGACTCGCGCCGCGTTTAGTGTGCAGACCAGAGGCAAGAAACTGCCACTCGCGCTGGCAAAGCCGGCAACAGTTGCTGTGGAATCAACGACGGCTCGGTCGGTAACGGCAAAAACGGTTCCACTGGTGCCGAGTGACACGACAACATCACCGACGTCGGCACCTAGGCCAAGTGCTGCCGCAGCGTTGTCACCCGCACCACAGGCGATGCCGAACGAGTTTTTGTCATTCGACGCGAAAGCCCATTCGCCCGGCTTGATCACTTCAGGCAAAACCGGAACCCGACCAAGGATGAACTCCCAGATTTCATCGAGATAGTTTCCGGTGACTGGATTGAAATATCCGGTTCCGCTGGCATCCGAGGCATCTGTGGCGAGTTTGCTTAGGTCTGGGCCAAGCGGGCTCTCTCCTTCTGGCCCGTATCCGGCAAGGCGCCAAGACAGCCAATCGTGAGGCAAGCACACAGCGGCAATCTGTGCAGCAATCTCAGGCTCGTTGCGCAAAACCCAAAGTACCTTGGTGCTGGTGAAAGATGCAACCGGAACACTGCCGGTCAGTTCGACCAGCTTTTGCGCACCAAAGTGATCAATCAATTCTTGGGCGGTGGATGCCGATCGCGTGTCATTCCAAAGCAAGGCCTTGCGAATAAGCCGACCGGCACTGTCTAGCAACACCATGCCGTGCTGCTGACCACCAATTGAGACCGCGTCAACATCGTCTAGCCCACCAGCGGCCTCAATGGCATCGAGCAGGGCAACAAACCAAGCGTTGGCATCGACCTCGGTGCCATTCGGGTGAGCGGCCCGGCCAGATCGCAACAGCGAACCAGTTTGTGCGTCACGAATGACAACCTTGCAGCTCTGGGTGGATGAATCGACTCCGGCAACTAAAGACAATTTGCTGCCACGCTTGTTAGCGAGCGCCCATTAGGTGCTCGACTGCCAACTGGTTTAGGTGCACAAAGTTGAAACCCTTGCCGTTGAAATAGCTGTCGGCATCGAAGTCTTCATAAGACGAGCGATCTGCAAGCAGCTCGGCATAACCCTCGCCCGGGTTTAAGGTTGGAGTCTTGACGCCGTCAACTCGAGCAGCTGCAAGCGCGGCCTTGACCTCTGGGTCGGCACGGAACGCGGCGGCACGCTCTTTGAGCAGCAGATACATGCGCATGTTGGCAGCTGCCGAGGCCCAAACCCCCTCGTAGTCTTCGGTGCGGCTTGGCTTATAGTCAAAGTGACGAGGACCTTCGTATGCGCGGCCACCATTTGGGCCACCGAATTCGAGCAGGTCAACCAACGTGAATGCATTGAACAGGTCACCGTGTCCAAAGACGAGGTCCTGGTCAAACTTGACTCCGCGCTGACCGTTTAGGTCGATGTGAAAGAGCTTGCCGTGGTCGAGTGCCTGGGCAATGCCTGCGGTGAAGTTCAAGCCGGCCATCTGCTCGTGCCCGGTCTCTGGGTTTAGGCCAACTAGTTCGGGGTGTTCAAGTGTGTTAATAAATGCCATGGCGTGACCAACGGTTGGCAACAGGATGTCACCGCGAGGTTCGTTTGGCTTTGGCTCGATGGCAAATTTAATGTCATAGCCCCTGTCAATCACATATTGGGTGAGCAGGTTGACGCCCTCACGATAGCGAGCGATGGCACCCTGAATGTCTTTAGCGTGGTCATACTCGGCTCCCTCGCGACCACCCCACATGACAAAGGTCTTGGCGCCCATCTCGGCGGCAAGGTCAAGGTTGCGAAGCACCTTGCGAAGTGCAAATCTGCGAACATCACGGTCATTGCTGGTGAAGCCGCCATCCTTGAACACCGGGTGGCTAAATAGGTTGGTGGTGATCATCGGGATGATGATGCCGGTTTCTGCCAAAGCCTGCTTGGTGCGGTCGATTTGGTGGCGACGCTCGACATCGGTGCTGCCAAAAGCAAACAGGTCATCGTCGTGGAAGGTTAGACCGTAGGCGCCAAGCTCGGCCAACTTGTGAATGGCCTCAACAGTGTCTAGCGGCTTGCGAGTTGGCCCACCAAACTGATCTTGCGCCTGCCATCCAATGGTCCAGAGACCAAAAGAAAACTTGTCTTGGGCAGTTGGCTTGAGCGTCATTTTTCATCCTTGAAAATCGGTTTGAACTGCTTGAGTTTTTCAGCATATTTTTATTTGTTGCCTGTGACAACAATAAGATAGCATCCCCTTATCGGTGGGATAATTTCACTTGGAGGGTTGATTGTTATGAAACTTTTACATACTGGCGCGAATGGTGCTGCCGGCCAGAACCGTGAAAATACGCGTCAGCACAACCTTTCGTTGATAATGAACCTTCTTTATAAGGGCGGAACCCTATCTAGATCGCACCTGACCTCGGCAACCGGCCTGAACCGATCGACGATCTCTGATTTGGTCACCGAACTTGAAGAGCTCGGCATCGTCAGCCACACCGAGGCTGCTTTCAGCGGCAGCGTTGGCCGACCTAGCCTCACTGTTTCACCGAGCGACGATGTGGTTGCCTTTGCGGTAAACCCAGAGATCGACGCCACCACGGTGAGCGTGGTCACTCTCGGCGGAAAAATCCTTAGCAAGCGCCGCGTTGCAACCCAGAGCTCTCCGGCGGCCCATGACGCTGCAAAAATAGCTGGCGAACTTATTAAAGAGCTGGCCAAAGAGCTGCCCACTTCGAGTCGCATTGCTGGCGTTGGACTTGCTGTGCCTGGACAGATTCGCATAGATGACGGCGTTGTGCGCCTTGCACCTCGCCTCAACTGGGTCGAAGCTCCGCTTGCGGCAATGATCCGACAGCACACCGGGCTTCCGGTTTGGGTCGACAACGATGCGACGGTTTCGTGCATGGCCGAACGAAACTTTGGCAGCGGTCGCGGCGCCAGCCACTGCGTTTATCTCTTTGCCGGTTCGGGCGGCATCGGTGGCGGCGTTGTGGTTTCAGACATTCAGCTGCGCGGGGCCGCCGGTTATGGCAGTGAACTCGGACACATCAAGATTTTTGACTCAAACAGAATCGACTTCTCGGGCCTACCCGGAACTCTAGAGGCAATGGTCAAGCGAGATGACCTGCTCGAGGTGTTCAAGATGTTTGGCGCCACCGATGAAGAACTCGATCTTGAAATCTCTGACACAACAGATTCAAAAGCAATCAAGGTGATTCACCAACAACTTGATGATCTAGGGCGCGGAATCGGCGTGTTAGCAACAATTTTTAACCCGGAATTTGTGATTCTCGAGGGCTTCTTAGACAGCATTTTTAAATTTGATCGTGAACGCCTAATCAAGGCCGTGCGGGCAAGTTCGCTGAACTCCGCTCACGACGGTTTGGTTATTCGCTCGGGCGAGTTGGGTTCGAACGCGGTTCTCATAGGAGCGGCCGGCCTAGCATTTGCACCGCTGCTTCAAAACCCATCCGGAACCGAGCTTTTCGCCCAGTCAAAAGTTGCCAAGGCCTAGAAAGCCAGACCCAAGATCTAGAGCGCTTGCACTTGAGGCAGCACCTTGGTGCCCAAAAGTTCGATCGACCGCATCACTGCGGCGTGTTCGATGTTGCCGATATCAAACTGCAGAATGTGGCGATCGTGACCCAATGCCGAGTGAATGGCGGCCAGACGGTCGGCGACTTCATTCGGGTCTCCGGCCAAAATTGGGCCATCTCCGCTCGCCTGCTCATCAAACATTTCCCGTGAAGGCTGCTCGCGTTTGCGTTCGCGCTGACTTACCGAGACCGATGCAAGCCAACCCCCATAGAGAGTTTCTTTGGCAACCGATGAACGCTCGGCCACTAAACCTCTGCCGGCGACGGCAACCTTCAGACCGACATGACCGTGCGCCGCGGCACTGGCCCTAAAGTGTTCGACAATCGCACGCTTTGACGCTGGAGCCGCGCTCAAGAACGAATAGTTAGCGTTGAACCCAAACGCCGCAGCGCGCTCTGAAGACTCTGGCGTCTCGCCGGTTGCCACCCATATGTCGAGCTTCTGGTTGAATGGCCGAGGCCATACTTCGAGTTGCGAAATTGCCGGCCTGAAGGCGCCTTCAAAACTTACCGGGTTGCCTGCGTTCATGGCTTGCAATAAACCGAGTTTTTCGGTGAAGTTCGCTTGGGCGTCAGCCAGCTCTTGGCCGAAAAGCGGATAAGACTCGATGTAGGCACCGGTGCCGACGGTCAGCTCTGCGCGGCCCTCGGTGATTTGGTCAAGTGTCGAATACTGCTGAAAGACTCGAACTGGATCTTTGGTTGGCAAAACCGTGACCGCACTGCCCAGATGAATCTGTTGGGTCTGCGAGGCTGCAGCACCAAGCAAAATCGCCGGCGCCGAAACCGGATAATCTTCGCGATGATGCTCACCGAGGCCAAAGTAATTCAGCCCAACCTCATCGGCAAGTTTTATCCGCTCGAGTAGGTTTCTAAAAATTACACTCTCGGCGACGTACCGGCCAGTTGACTGTTCAATGCTGCTGTCACCAAAACTGTAGAGACCTAGCTGCATGACCATCCTGAATTTGAAGAAATTAGTAAAGGGTGACTTTACTTATTCTCTATACTAGCCCGACTCCCCGGTCTCTCGGCCAGCCAACAGGCCCAGATGCAGGCGCTCAACCACAGCACCTGGGCGGTCACGATTACTCGCTCGGCAACTCCAACGTTTTGAGCGTGCGGATCTAGCCAGACGCTCAAGAACCACACCGAAATCAAAGTCAACACAGCGGTTGCGCCAAGGCTGACCCAAGGTCTGACAGGCCATGGATAGTTGCGATCGAATCGCATTGAAAACAGCGGCCAAGCCGACATGAGCACGAATGAAATCGTCGCGCTCAACCGATGCAGGTCGCTGTGACCGGTTTGCGATGGAGTGTTGAAAATCGCCAGAGCGTAGGTTGCTAATCCGGCGCCCAAAAGCAGAATTCTGCCGGGCAAAGCCAGGGTGCGTGCATAAATGGAGCCCGTGACCGTGAGAGTCGCACCAAAAAAGAAGAACCCGGTCTGAATCCAGCGCACCGGCGAATCGCTTGCGGCAAGGTCACTTATCGTTTGGCGAATCGGATCATAACTTGCCCACAGTGATCCAGAAATTAGCCAACCTAGGATGGATTGCACCGGTCCGATGGTTGAGGCTATGAGAGCCGGCATGGCGATTCGCTTCATGCTCACAGGCTATGACATTTAGGAGGGTTTGGCATGGACCAGTTGAGAGGTCGAAATATTCTAGTGCTCGGTGCATCAGGTGCCCTGGGTTCGCTAATAACCAGCAAGCTCATCGAAGCCGGAGCGCAGGTGTTAGCTACCACTTCATCTAACGACAAGGCCGACCGAATTCCGAGCGCCGCCTCAGTTCGCCTGCTGCTCGACCTAACTAGCCCACAATCGATTGAGGTGTTGGTTCAATACCTGGTGCAAAGTGACGCCGAAATAGATGGAATCGTCAACGCCACCGGAGTAGTCGCGTTTGGACCCGCCTCCGACTTGACAGCAGAAACAATTGATCGCCTAACCGCGGTAAACCTGCTGGGGCCAATCAAAATCATTTCAGGCCTAATCGACACCTTAAAGCGCTCCGCGACCAGGGGCAATAGCCCGTTCATCCTTAATATATCTGGAGTGGTAGCAGAATCTCCGATGGCTGGATTGGCGGCTTACTCGGCCACCAAGGCGGCACTTTGGGCATTTGATCAGGCACTGTCCCGTGAGCTGCGCCGCGATGGCATCAGAGTTATCGATGCGCGACCTGGGCACACCGAAACTGGCTTGGCCACGCGCGCAATTGCCGGCACTGCTCCGGCCTTTGCAGCGGGTATGGCCGCAGAATCGGTGGCCTCAAGAATCGTCACAGCAGTTTTGGGTGACGAGACCGACCTGCCGTCTGGCGCTTTCTCTGCTTGAGTTAGAGAACCTTTTTTACGACACTGGATTTGAGCATCATCTGCCCGAAACCATCGACTTTTGCATCGATGTCGTGACCATCCACCGGGCTAACCAGACGGATGTTGCGCACCTTAGTGCCTACCTTGATTGCGGTTGAACTGCCCTTGACCTTGAGGTCTTTGGCGATGGTAACCGTGTCGCCATCTTGCAAAACGTTGCCTGAGGCGTCTTTTATGACGCGCTCAACCTCGAGAGCTTCGACTTCTGACTCAACCTGCCACTCGTGAGCACACTCAGGGCACACCAAGAGCGCGCCGAGCTCATAGGTGTAGGCGCTTTGGCAAATAGGGCAAGCAGGCAGGTTCTCAGACATGCCTCAAGTCTATTTACTTCTTTTTGCCCGGCTTCTTCTTTGAAGGCAGCTTCTTGAGAACGACGGCCTGGCCGACGATCACATTCTTGCCGTTGAAGGTTGAGGTTGGCGAACCGTATAGTTCATAACCGTTGTCTAGGTGCAGACCAACCTTGGTGCAGAACTCGCTGTCATCAATTCCGGTTAGCATTTTGTAACGCTTGGTGAAGTCAGGGGTGCTGACCACTGGCGCAGCAGCAGCCTTGACCGCGGCAACTGGCTTTGCGGCTGGCTTGGCAGCTGGCTTGGCAGCTGGCTTGGTCGCGGTTCGAGCTGCAGGCTTAGCGGCCGCGCTCTTTGCTGAGGTGTTTGATGTCGTAGTCATAACAACAGTTTGCCACCGTTAACCTGCCGTTCACCTTGGTCGGTGCTGTTATCAGGTTAATTTTGTTTTTACTTGGTGAACAGATTTACGCCCCAGGTGGCAGCAAATGACTGCCCGGGCTGCAACCAAATTAGGTCTTCACCGGTTCTGAAGGCATTCGCGGCAGCGGTCTGCGGCTCAATCGCGATGGCGTTGCGACGTTTGTCGCTGTCGACATCCCAATAGAAGTCTGGGCTGAAAATAACCACGTGCTTGAAGTTGGCGTCTTGCCAAATTTCAAGCTGACTGCCATCTGGAGCAGTGAGATAAGTGTGCGCCAAACCGGCTTCGTCAAAAGCCAGGTCGGTGAAGTCGTGGTCATAGAAGTTGTCGCCCACTCGAACGCCAGCCCGAAGGTCAAAACGGGTGCCCACGGTCGCCGCCTTTGCAACCGGAATCTGTCGCTCGTTAACCTCAAGAACGGTGGCCGCACCCGAACGAAGCACAAGTTCAGCGGTGGCTACTCCAGAGAACTGAAAATATGGGTGCCCGCCAACCGCATATGGCGCAGCCTCTGCAGATCGGTTTTCGGCGGTGTGAGTGACCTTGATGCCACCAACAACCAACTCATACTTAACGGTTGTGAAGACATTGAACGGGTAAGCCATCCGCGCATGAATCAAAGCGCCAAGGGTGATGGATGAATCGGTTTGTTCGACGACGTCATATGGGTGGTCGATTAGCAAGCCGTGGTTGGAGTTGTTTTGCGACTGTATGTTAATAGGAAACTCGAGGGTTGCGCCTTGGTGACTCCACTGACCGTCTTCGAGTCGGTTTGCCCAGGGTGACATCACGATGCCCTCGCAGTATGGGCCAACGGCTTCTAGATGGCCGGGCTCAACTAGCTCGGTGCTGCCAGACTTCCACGACACCAACGCGGCGCCAACTCGAGCGATAGTCGCCGAGAAGTGCTCTGAACCGCTGGTCAGAGTAAGCGAGTAGTGATCTGGAAATGTCATTGAAATAGCCTAAATGAGTCGATTGGTTGCGGCAGTTAGTTGTTTGAAAGTTGCAGGCCGCACCTAAAGAAATCGGTGGCCAACTTATCGATGGCATCCTTGGCGTTGTCTTGCACGTTTGGCCCTAGCGCATAGATTGCAAACAGCAAAGTCGACTTGTCTCGTGCGGTGATGTAGCCAGCCAAGGTGTAGCCGTGCTTGATCCATCCGGTCTTGGCGTGAACCTGGCCAACGGCGTCTTTCAGCGCACCGCCGAAGCGTGCCTGCAACGAGCCAGATTCACCAGAAACCGGCAGCCCGTCACGAATTGACGCGTAGTTGCCGAAACCGTTGAGCACCAACTTTGAGAACTTAGCCAAGAAGCTTGGTGGCACCGCGTTCATAGCACTTAGGCCCGAGCCGTCTTTGATCACGAGGTTGCTGGTGTCTAAGTTGGTGTTGGCTAGACCCTGCTTGATGGCAGGCTGCAACGATGTGAATGAGCCGTCAAAGCCCTCGTCTAAAGAAACCAAGCGAGCCAGCGCCTCGGCCTCGGTGTTGTCTGAAACCTGCAGCATGTGCTTAATCCAGGCACTGATTGGTTGGGACGAAACTTTGGCAATCTGCACGGCACTGAGCGGGTTGGTTCCCTGCAAAATGGTGGCCGAGGCGGCGATTGGGCCAAGTGCCTGCTTAAAGTATTTGCCGGCATTTAGCACCGGCGTGGTCGAACGCGGAGAGGTTTCGTTCTTTGGGTTAGCGCGGTCACCATCGACCTGCAATGCCGTGACCTCAGACATGTAACCCTGAGTTTGCTCGGTGCGCTCCCAACTAGGCTCCCAACTAGGGCCGGCAAACTTGGATGAGTCGACGATGATCTTGGTGATCGGAGTGCCAGCCATCTTGGCATTTACCGCCACGGCAAGAGTCGACAGCTTCGGAGCATCCTGATAGACCGACTGAACTCCAGGTGCGGTGCGAGACAAAGTCGGGTCTCCCCCACCAACCAGGATTATGGTGCCCGGGTTGGCCGGGTCTTGATAGACGTTGGTGTCTACTCGATAGTTTGGACCAAGCACGGTCAAGGCCGCGCCAGCGGTAAGCAGTTTCATGGTCGAGGCAGTTGCCGCTGGGGTGTCGCCACCACGGTCAAACAGAACGGTGCCGGTCGCAGCATCGATCACCGATGCCTGAAGCGTGCCAAATCGAGTGTCAGCCGCATCGGCAGTCACCGAGCAGGTGCGTGCATCGGTAGGCGTAGCACTAGGTGTAACAATCGCTGATGAGCTCGACTGCGCCGAAGTTGACTTGCTTGGGCCAGCGCCGAAGCCACCAATCGAAAAACCACCGATGATTAGAGCCAAGATGCCTACGCCGACTCCCGCACCCTTGGCAACATCTTTGAGGTACGGAAAACTCTTGGTTCCTTCAGACACTTACTCTCCCGGGTAGGTAACGCCAGTTTGCTTGCGAATCTCATCCATGATTTGCATGATTGAAACGGTTTCATCGAGGGTCATTGTTGAACTCTCGTTCAGACCGGCACGAACGCAGCGCTCGACTTCGATCGCCTGATATTGCATGCCTCTGCCTTCGATTTTACCCTCGTATTTTTGCACTGGAGTTTGCACAAAGGCGGTGCGAGACATATCTGTTTCATACACAGTGAAACTGGTCTGCTCATAGAAGCTGGTGTCAATGTCGATGCGGCCCGTAGTGCCGACTATCGAAGCGGTGATCGGGCCGAAAACCTCAAGCGAGGTGGTCATGGTGGCCTGCACTCCGCCGTCATACTCGAGAATTGCCGAGGTCATCAGGTCAACACCCAGTTCAGTCAAGGTTGCACGAGCGGTGACGGTCTTTGGGTTTCCAAATAGGCGAGCAAAAAGTGACATCGGATAGATTCCGAGGTCTAGCAGCGCACCTCCACCAAGCTCAGGTTTCCAAAGTCGAGCGGCAAATGACTCAGGCAGATACTGGCTGTGGTCAGCAACCGCAAAGCGCAGCTCACCAATCTTGCCAGCCTCAATCACCTTGAAAACCTCATCCATCATTGGCAAGAAGCGGGTCCACATCGCCTCCATCACGAAAACGCCCTTTGCCTTGGCAGCCGCCTGCACGCGAGCCGCCTGCGCGGCATTTAGCGCAAACGGCTTTTCAACCAAAACGTGCTTGCCGGCATTGATGGCAAGCAGTGCGTGCTCGGCGTGCAACGGGTGGATGGTGTTGATGTAGACAATGTCAACCTCTGGGTCATTGACCAAAGCGTCATAGCCGGCGTGACGGTTTGGCACATCAAAACGATCGCCAAATTCGTTGGCATTGGCGATGTCGCGAGCACCGACGGCTTGAATCTTGAGGCCGGCAACCTGAAAATCAGCGGCGATGACGGTTGAGATGCCTCCGGCACCCAAAAAACCCCAGCGAAGTTGTTCAGTCATTTTCAATCTCCATCATTTGGTTAGGCCGCCGCCACATTGGTAAAAGCGGGTTGCTGCTGAATCTAGAGCAGGTCGAGCCAAATAGCCAACCTTTTTTCCATTGGTGCTTCTTGCAAACATGGCATACGCCAATCGACTTCCGTCTTTAGCATCGATAATGCCAGCCAAACTATAAAGTCCCGGGATGTAGCCCGATTTGCCTTTGACAAAATTCTTGGCAATCGCGTTTGGGCCATTAAACCGGCCGGCGAGGGTTCCGGTTTTGCCGGCCACCGGAAGGTAACCTTCCATGACCCCGAGCCCAGAGCGGTTGTTGGCAACCTGCACCATCAGCTGGGCCACCATCTTTGCATTCACTCGATCGGCTTGGGCAAGACCCGAACCATCTTTCATAATCAGACCGGAGGTGTCGACGCCGACCTTGGCCAACTGGGCGGTCACGAGTGGCTGGATTGACGAAAAACTCGGTGCCAACCCTGCTGCAAGAGCCGCGTGTCTAGCAATGTATTCGGTTTCGGTGTTATCTGAAACATCCAGTGCATGAGCCAACCAGGTGGTTATCGGTTGCGAATAAACCTTTGTGAGCACGGTGGTTGCGACTGGAGCCTTGGCTTCAACCAGGGTTGCCCCTGCAGCTAGGTCGCCCAGAGCAGCCTTGAATGCCTTGCCGGCAACCATGGCCGGGTCGGTCGATCGGTAACCGTTGTAGGCCGTGCTGGTGAGGTCGGGGTTGGCGCGGTCACTATCGACCTCGAGAGCCGAAATATTTGATACGTAACCGTTGGTGCGATCGCTGGGCTTCCACGCCGAGTTATAGGTGGGTCCGCTGAAGAAGCTTGAATCAAGGATGATCTTGGTTATTGGGGTATTCGCAGACCACTTGCTGTAGACCTGTGCGGCCAAGGTCTCGAGCCTCGCTGGCAAATAGTAGGTTGTGTAACTGTCGCCGGTCATGCGCGAAAGTGTGGGGTCGCCACCGCCTTGCAAGACAATCGTTCCCGGTTGCCCGGCAACGCTCAGCACATTGGTGCTGGCTCGATAAGTAGGCGGCAAAACCTCGATGGCCGCTGCAGCAGTCATCACCTTCATCACCGAAGCCGAAGGCGTAGCCTGCTCGCCGCGAAGGTCAACCAAGACCTGACCGGTGTCGGCATTAACCACATAGGCATATAGGTAGCCAAGATTTACATCGGCCAATGCCTTTGCCGCACTGCAAGGCGCAAAAGGGCCGGTTGGTGGCACGCGAGGCGTCGGCGTCGGAGTGGCGCTAGGCGAGACCGAAACACTTGGCGACGTTGAGGGGCTGGCAGCAAACGAAGGGCTTGAACTGGCGGATGGGCTTGGGGTTGGTGACGCAGCCGCCGGGTTAGCGAAAAGAACAGCATAAAGCGCCGCCGAAACGGTCAGCGCTGCAAAAGGTCTTAATCGATTAGCCATCGACTTCAAGCCTAGAGGCGAACTATTTCTCCGTCGTGAGGCGCGTGAGACTTCCAGCCAAGCTGTGATTTGATGCGATCGCTAAAGGTTTCGGCAACACCTGCTTCACCGTGCACAACCAAAACCTGACCCGGAGCATCGGTCTGGGTTTTCATCCAGGTGACAAGTTCGTCGCCATCGGCGTGCACCGAGAATGACTGAATTGATTCGATTTCGGCATTTACCGGCACCATCTCGCCATGCATCTTGACCTCGGTTGCACCCGAAACCAGGTTTCTGCCACGTGTGCCAATCGCCTGATAACCCACCATGATGACCGTGTGCTGCGCCTTAGGCAACATGTTGCGCAGGTGGTGCACAACGCGCCCGCCGGTGCCCATTCCGCTTGCCGAAATGATGATGCAAGGCTGTTGTGGATCATTTATGCTCTTCGACTCATCAACGCTTGTGAGTTCAACGAGCGTGCCGGTGCTAAACGGATCTTTGTGTTGCCATTTGGCGATAATTTCTGGTCGAATTTCTGGCGAGGCTTCGTCTATTGCGTCGCGATAAAACTTGAGCGCCTTCAGCGCCATTGGCGAATCTGCATAAACCGGGATGCGTGGAATTTTGCCAGCCTCCATGAGCTCGCGAATTGCAATCAAAATAACCTCTGTGCGGTCGACGGCAAATGCCGGAATCAAAATCGAACCGCCGCGCTCGACCGTCTTATTGATTGCATCTTCAAAGTTGGTGCTGGCCACCTCATGTTCTTTATCGCCATAGGTTGACTCGGTGATCACCGCATCGAAGTGGCCGGCGGGAATGCCATCCGGGTTTACCAACAGCGGGTGATTTGGTCTGCCAAGGTCGCCGGTGAAAAGCAGGCGCTTGCCGAAAAATTCGATCTCTAAAAACGCTGCTCCCAAGATGTGACCAGATGGATAAAACGTGACAAAGGTCTGCTCAGCGACCTGCTTGCGAACGTGATATGGCTCGGTTTCAAAAAGACCAAGAGCGGCCTGCACATCTTGCTCTTCATAAAGCGCCTTTGGCGGGTTGTGTTTTGAATAGCCCTTCTTGGCGGCATATTTGGCATCCTCAGTCTGAATGCGAGCAGAGTCGAGCAAGATCACCTGAGCCAATTTGCCAGTGAACTCGGTGAGGTGAATCTGCCCCTTGAAGCCATCTTTGACCAACTTGGGAACGTAACCGCAGTGGTCGAGATGAGCGTGGGTGAGCACCAGTGCGTTGATTTCAGCCGGATCAACAGCCAACGGGTTCCAGTTTTTTAGCCGAAGCTCTTTTAGACCTTGAAACATTCCACAGTCGACCATGACCTTGGTTTGCCCGCAAGACAGGATGAATCTACTGCCGGTGACGGTGCCCGCGGCGCCTAAGAATTGGATGGTCGGTTGGTTAACATCGTTGGTCATGTGGTCAGTGTACGCCCGCGGTGGCAGACTGTTAGACATGAAGGTGATTTCGGTCGAACAACTCAGGGTGATTCTTAGTGCGCTGCCAGTGAACCCAAGAATTGTGGCATCTGGCAACTTCGCCACCCCGAACGTTTTGCTTCGAGCCGCCGATGAATCGATTGCTCAGTTTCGACTAAACATGCTCGGTGCCCAAAAAGGCATCCCAAATCGCGAAGGCATCAGCTTCGAGACCGCGTTCGTTGGCCCCGGCATGCGTCACAGCACGAGGCTCAACTATGTGCCGAGTCGCCTCAGTTTGGTGCCGGTGCTGTTTAGAGATCACTTTCGCCCTGATTTGGTCTTGCTGCACACCTCTGCTAAGCGACACGAAACGCTGAGCCTCGGCACCGAGGTCAACATTTTGCCAGCGGCAATCGAGTCTTGCCGACGCAACGGTGGATTGGTGATCGCGCAAGCGAACCCACGAATGCCATACACCTTTGGAGACGCCGAAATTCACCTGAGCGAAATCGACTATCTGGTCGAGGTGGATGAACCACTGATGAGCAAAGAGCCAACCGCCGTCGGCGACATTGCGGCCGAGATCGGCGCCCAAATCGCATCCCAGGTTAA
>CAIPNT010000025.1 GCA_903866485.1 uncultured Micrococcales bacterium
AGGTGGGTGAGAGTGGTCACGAGCAAACCGCCTATCGAGACTTAAGTAAGTTGTCAGTTTAGGGCAGTTTGTTGCTTTAAGAAAGCGCTTACTGCTGGCGGTCGACCACGGCCTGAGCGAAAAGCTCAAGGGCATTTTTAACTGAACCATTCGGCAACACCTGAATCGATGCAACCGCATCGTCGGCCCAGCGTTTGGCCTCGAGATAGGCCTGCTCGGCAACCGCGTGCTCGCGAAGGCGCTTGACCACATAGGCCAAAACACTGTCTTCGCTTAGGTCGCCGTCGATGAGGGTGAGCAAATCGATAGCCGACTTGTCTCCCTGAGCTGCAGCTCGACGAAGCAACAGCACAGGCATGGTTGGCACGCCGGCCCGAAGGTCGGTGCCAGGAGTCTTGCCCGATGGTCCAGCTTCAGAGATATCTATCACGTCGTCAATTAACTGAAAGGCGACGCCAACTTTCTCACCAAACTGCTTCATTGGCTCTTCGTATTCGGCTGGAGCGCCAGAGAGCACAATTCCAAGTCGAGCCGAAGCGGCAATCAATGAACCTGTCTTGTCTGCCAAAACCTGGATGTAGTGGTCGATTGGATCTTGCCCCTCTAGCGACCCAACAGTTTCGTGCAGCTGGCCAAGGCACAAACGCTCGAAAGTGTCAGCTTGAAGAGTGAGGGATGCTTGACCAAGGTATGAACCCACCTGTGATGCCCGAGCGAACAACAAGTCGCCAGTGAGAATCGCCACCGAATTGCCCCAAACATGCTGTGCAGTTGGCACACCGCGACGAGTTGGCGCGTCATCCATCACGTCATCGTGATAGAGCGTTGCAAGATGGGTTAGCTCAACAACAACCGCGGCATCGATGACCTCTTTGCGAGTCGGGTCTCCGAGCTGGGCAGCCAGCAAAACCAAGGCCGGTCGAATGCGCTTGCCTCCGGCATCAACAAGGTGACGCGCCGGTTTTTTGGCCACCGCGTCGGCATAGGTGGTGGCGTCTTTCAAAGCCAGCTCAACAACCTCGAGGCCGCTCTCAAGCGACTTGAGCAGGGCGCGATCGGCTACCTTGCGCAATTGTTTTGGCAGTGCGATGGGGCTCACTTGACCGCCTTGTGCACGGCAACGATGCCAAAGGTCAGGTTGCGAAACGAAACCTCAAGATAGCCGGCGTTGGTGATTTTTTGAGCAAGTTCGACCTGACTTGGCCACGCCAAGATTGACTCAGATAAGTATGAATAGGCCTCAGGGGTCTTGCTGGCCACTGATGAGAAGGCAGGCAAGAGCTTGTTGAGATAAAAGTTATAGAACGGGCGAAGCACAGGGTTGGTCACCTTCGAAAATTCGCAGATTACGATGCTGCCGCCAGGTTTGGTCACGCGGTGCATTTCGGCGAGCGCCTTTTCGACGTCAACCACGTTGCGCAAACCGAATGAGATTGTCACAGAGTCAAACTCGTTTGCCTTGAATGGCAATTTTGTGGCGTCAGCAAAAACAAACTCGATGTCTGGGTGGCGCTTGCGGCCAACGGCCAGCATGCCCTCAGAAAAGTCTCCGGCAACCACCTTGATGTCTGGCCCGGTGAAGGCGGCAGAAGATGCCCCGGTGCCGGCTGCAAGGTCGAGAATCTTTTGACCCGGTTTAGGGTTTACCGCAGAGCGCACGATGCCGCGCCAGCGACGGTCTTGCCCGAATGACAAGAGCGCGTTGGTTAGGTCATAGGTCGGAGCCACTTCATCGAACATGGCTGCAACTTCGGCTGGCTTCTTGGCCAGGTCTGCTTTGCTCACGGGTTAAATCCTACCTTCGAGGGGATAGGGGCAACCTCGTCGTTGGCGCTGTTATTCCACGCAAACTACACGGATGGCTTTAAGCGTCTAGCTTTCGGTCTCATAGATATAGTCGGTTCTCGACTGGCGACGCACTCGCACGCCGTTGATCGCCGCCCAAGCACCCAGAGCTAAGGCGCCAGCAGCCATGGCCAGGATGCCGACCTGTGCGCTGCGCATGAAGGTCTCTGCCGGTGTCTCTTGGCCGCTTTGAAGTCTCTTAACCTGAACTGGAGCGTTGGCATCCGGGTCGATGTTGGTGGTGTTGGTTGTCGCGGTTTTGGTTCCGGCAACCACTGCCCCTACCGACTCATCCTTGTCTGTAACAGTTCGAGGAGGCGCAACTTTGAAGGTTTGCTTGCTGCTCGCCGTGCCGGTCTTTTGAGAGCTTGCATTGCCTGCCGAAGTGTCTGGTCTGATAACCACCGGCGGCAGGGCAAAGCGGTGATCGTCGCCATCTTTGTGACCGCCGCCATCGTCGTGACCGGCATCTTTGTGCAAGCCACGCGGCATGGCACTCGGCGCACTGGTGGCAATTGGTGAGGGCGATGTTGAACTCGAATCGTCTTCGGCAAAGGCCGCCGAAGCCTGGGATGCAAAGGCCAGCGCAATGAGAGCCGCGGCGGCTAACTTGCTGATTCGCATCTTGCACCTTTTTGTGAGCGGTTAGGATTTTTGGGGCTCACATTTAGGTTACCTATCTGTGAAGCACTCAAGAAGCGCCTAGATATCTTTCACAGAAAACCCTCAGAGAAACCGAGAAAGGCCGGCCATGCCACTGCACCTTTCTAGCGTTGGGCTCGAGACAGGCGACTTCGACATTCTTGAGCACCTGCCGACGAACCCGATGACCTACATCCGTGGCGGTCAGGGAATCGTCGGCTGGGGTGAGGCGCTGCGACTAGAGGCTCGAGGCGCCAATCGCATGGCCGCGCTGGCGGCTAAGTGGTCGCAGTTGGTTGCCGAGACAGTGGTTGAAGACAACGTTCGATTGCCTGGCAGCGGCCTGGTGGCATTTGGCAGCATCGCTTTTGCAGACCAAAGCGAAGCGGCAAGCGTTTTGATTGTTCCGCAGGTGTTGCTTGGCGTTCGCGATGGGCGGGTTTGGCTAACCCGAGTGGCCAACTATGACGGCCAAGAGTTTTGGAAGTCGAAGCAAGAGTTTTCTGCAAACCTGCCAGTGCACCTCACCGCCGGCAGCCAGAGCCCAGCCGGCTTCATGCAATCGGTTGCCCAAGCCGTTGAGGCGATTAAGTCTGGCGAACTCGAAAAGACGGTGCTTGCCCGCGACATAGTGGGCAACTTGCCGCAAGGCTTCGACCTTCGCGCCACACTGGTGCGACTGGCAAAGCGTTTTGACACCTGCTGGATATATTCGGTGGATGGCATGTTTGGTGCCTCACCAGAGTTGCTGGTTCGGGTCGCCCACGGTCAGGTTTCGGCAAGGGTCTTGGCCGGCACCGCTGCCCGCGGCACCGATCGCGAGGTTGACGCCGCGATAGCAACCGCCTTGGCTAGCTCACCAAAAAACACCAACGAACACGCATTTGCCGTTGACTCACTGGTGCAAACCCTGCAGCCATTCTGCGAGCACGTGGATGCCGACCCTAAACCGTTCAGCCTGGCTCTGCCAAACCTTTGGCATCTGGCCAGCGACGTGCACGGCGTCTTGAAGCGCAGCGTCTCGGTGCTTGACCTGGCCAACGCGTTGCACCCGACTGCTGCTGTCGCCGGAACCCCTCGCCTCGAGGCGCAGCGGTTGATTGGTCAGCTTGAACCATTCGATCGCGCACGCTATGCCGGCCCGATTGGCTGGATTGGGGCCGACGGCGACGGAGAGTGGGCGATTGCCCTGCGCGGAGCTCAAATCGAGGGTCAAACTGTGCGGGCTTTTGCCGGCTGCGGAATCGTGGCCGAGTCTGAACCTGAGGCCGAGCTCGCCGAAACTGAGCTCAAGTTTTCACCAATGCGTGAAGCGCTTAACTAGAGCCTGACGTCGATCAAGATGCGCCCCAGCTTGGTAAGCGCTTCATCTAGCTGGCCGAGAGTGTCGACCCGGGCATAAGCCCATCCATAGGCCTGAGCCAAATGCCAAAGATCTACCTGCTGCGGTGTCTTAAATAGTCTGGTGAACGTGATCTCATCGAGCGTTTTTGCCATTTCGAGGCTGCTAAAGATGCTGCCGCCGCCGTCGTTGCCAACAATAACCTGAAGGTTTGGCTCAGGTTCGGTTGCATCGATGGCAAGGGAGCCAGCATCGTGCAGCAGGGTAAGGTCACCGAGCAAAACGCGAGTGATGCCCTCGGTTGACACAAGTGAAATGCCGGCGGCGGTTGCTACCGTGCCGTCGATGCCGGCGAGACCACGGTTTGAAAACACCCGCACAGCCTTAGCTGGAGCCCAAACATCTGCCTCGCGAATCAATCTTGAGGCACCCAAAACCAGTCGGTCTTGACCATCGGTGGCCTGCCAGACCTTTTCGACAAGGTTGCGACGATCAAGCTCGGCAGTGGACGGATTTGCGCTGGCGTGCTCGGCATCGGCTCGCCGCCAGGCCTCCAGCCACTCAAAGTCAACCTCTTGATCGACACTAATTTCGTCAACCGGCTGACCTGCTCGACGCGACACATCAAAATGGCCCATCACCGGGCTGCGCACCACAACCACTTCAACGTTTTCATTAAAAAGCAGCTTGATTGCTGCTCGACCAAGAGTCGGCTTGCCAAAAACAATGGCCCTGCCGATGCGGCCGGCCAACTCTGCCCGAGGGCCATCCGTGTCTAAAAGATTGCGATAACCAAGGATGGCGTTTGCGCCAGAGCGCGCTCCCGAAGACGGCTCGGCAAAGAGCGGCCAACCGAAGGCTTCGGCTAGCTCTACGGCATCGTCTCCCGAGCCGGCGCCGGCGATAACCACTGTTGGCACCTCGGCGGTGAGCACAGCAAATTCGGGCACCGACTCGACAATCTCGGGCAACTGCAGGGTTGGCTTGAGCTCGGCCGCGTTTGGGGTTAGCGCCGAAAGCGGTTCGCGAAAGGCAAGATTCAACTGCACCGGACCTGGCTGTTCGCCGTCGTAGCCAAGTGAAATGGCAATCGCATCGGCGGCCAACTGCGCGGCCTCTGCAAACTCTCGATCGTGGCCATTTGGCGCCACCACATCAAAACATTCGCGCACCGCATCGGCAAATATGCCCACCTGGTTGGTGGTTTGGTTTGCGCCGACACCTCGAAGTTCGTGCGGTCGATCGGCGGTCAGCAGAATCAGCGGCACTCCCGAGTGACTGGCCTCTAAGACGGCTGGGTGCAGGTTGGCAACCGCTGTGCCCGAGGTGGTGATAATCACGGATGGTTCACCCGAAGCCAGAGCCGAACCTAGCGCGGTGAAACCCAGCGAGCGCTCGTCGAGCCTGACGTGCAAGTCAATTTTGCCGGCGCTTGCAAGCTGGCCAGCGGCGATTGCCAGCGCCTGAGACCTTGCACCGGGGGCCAAAAAGAAGTTGCGCACGCCGGCCTTGGCGAGCGTGGCCAATAGGTGAGCGGCAAAAACCTGAGCCGGTGAACTATCGGTCATCGGCTTCGCCCTGTTCGTCTAGTTTGCGGGCGAGATTTCGCAAGAATTCTGGGTCGTCATCGGGCGCAAGGGTTCGGGTGCGCTTTTGAGGCTTGACTTTTTTGCGTTCGATGAGTGCACTCACACCATAGACCAGCCCAAAGACTAGGCCGATGCCAAGCACCACTGCGACGAATACCAATAACCTCATTGGTTAACTCTAACCAGACAAAAACTTAGACTTATTCCATGAAGAATCCATGGTTGAACTACGTGCTTATCCGTTTGGGCCTGTTTATTGGCGTTTTGGTGATCTTGGTCGCCCTGGGTTTTGACAAGTTTTATAGCGCGCTTATCGCCGCGGTGCTATCTCTAGCCATCTCTCTGCTGTTTTTTCGCAAGCAGCGCGAACGCGTCAGCGAGGCGGTCTATAACCGCATTTATAAAAATGACACCGAGGGCAGCCCAGACCCTGAGAGCGATCTAGAGAACGAGATTCTCGACTCTACCGACAAATAACCGGCAATCATTGGCGGACAGTGCGCTTCGGCACCGACGCGGCGCACTAAATAGCGACGTTGATAACCGCTAGGCCCCAGCCAAACAATAGGCCGAAGGTCAGTGCGGCGAAACTTGTGAGCTTGAGCACCAGAATCAACTCGCGCGGGGTCTTGGCAGTCACCAAAATCAGGGTTGCCGGGATGGCCAAAAAGACCGAAGCCCAGGCAAAGAAAGTAGCCGGATACAGGAATGGAAACGGCGCCAAGATAACGAACGGCACCCACAACATCACGAGATAGTAGGCCTTTGCCCACTTTTTGCCAACCTTGACCGCCAGTGTGCGCTTGCCAACCTGTTGGTCGGTGTCGATGTCACGGATGTTGTTGACCATCAAAACCGAAGAGGCAAACAGCCCGATTGCGGCGCCACCAAACAGCGAGTTGGCGTCGAAACTTCCGATTTGAATAAACGCTGTGCCCATGGCGGCCACCAAACCAAAGAAGATGAATACGGCCAGCTCGCCGAGACCGGCATAACCGTATGGGCTCTTTCCACCGGTATAGAACCAGGCCGCAACAATTGCCGCCGCGCCAACCGCAAGCAACCACCAAATCGAGGTGATCAGCACGATTGCCAGACCGGCCAGTGCGGCCAAGCCAAAGAAGCCGAAGGCAACAAATTTGACCAGCTCTGGGCGCACCGACTTTGAACCGGTCAGACGCAGAGGACCAACTCTCTTGGCGTCGGTGCCGCGAATGCCGTCTGAATAGTCATTGGCAAAATTTACGCCGATCTGCAAAAACAAGGCGACGGCAAGTGCCAGCAGAGCAAGTGGCAGTTTGAAAGACTGAATGCAAGCCGCCGCACCCCAACCGACGGCAACTGGCGCGATGGCCAGCGGAAGGGTGCGCAAACGAGCGCCCTCAACCCAAAGCTTGACTCTTGACTGCTTAGTCGACTTTTTTGCTGCCATTATTGCTCCTCAAATAGTCTCTTTATTGCCTGCAAATCGTGTTTGCCATTTGGCAATCTTGGCACACCATCGGTGCGAATCACCCGGATGGGTTTGCCCGCCGGGCCCAGATCGTTGGCCAAAGCCAGTGCAATCTCGTCGGCCACCTCTGGGCTGCCAAGATAAATTATGCCAACCCGCTGACCCCACTCTGGGTCGGCGATTGCAGTTGCCGCCAACTCGACCACGCCTGGCACGGCACGGGCCAACTCTTCGACCCGGTCGAGCGAGACCTTAATGCCACCCGAAACAATAACTCGGTCGATGCGCCCCAAAATCTGAAGCCTGCCCGAGGCGTCAAACTCACCAAGGTCACTGGTCACGAACTGCTCACCGATTTCGGCAGCAGAGTCGCCATCCAAGATTGAATCGGCCAACACGGCACCGGTGATTGCGATGCGGCTGCCAACCAGTTCGACCCGAACTCCATCGAGTGGCACGCCGTCATAAACGCAACCGCCACAGGTTTCGGTCATGCCATAGGTGATCACGATTTTAAGGCCGTGAGCCTTTAGCGCCTCGACCACTTCGAACGCAGCAGCCTGACCGCCTACCAAAATGGCGTCGAAGCGCCTCAGCTGAGCGAGCAAAAAATCATTTTGACCACTGGCGCTAAACGGATCTTTGATTGCATCGAGCAATCGCACCAGCTGGGTTGGCACCAGTGAGGTATAGCGCCTTGTGCCAGTCATGAGCGAGGCGGCACGAGCGAAGGCCTCGGCGGTGAATGGCACGGATGCATTCATCAGCACTGGCTGGGTGTCAGCAACCAGAGAGCGAATCAGCACGTTGGCTCCAGCCACAAAGTTGGTTGGCAACGCCAGCAGCCACTGACCTGGGCCACCCAGCCTGAGGTGGGCAGCATTGGCGCTGGCCAGCAGGGCAGAGCGTGAGATGACCACTCGCTTGGGTGTGCCGGAAGAACCGCTGGTCTCAACAATTAGGCCGGTGCCGTCGGCCACGGTTTCTGGCAAACCCGAAACCTCTGGCATATTGCCGTTTATCTCGGGCGCGGTGATGAAAACGGCCTGGTTGGAAGCTAAAACCTCACCGATGGCAATCAGCGCGCCAAAGGCGTCATTGGCGGCAACGAGTTTTAGCGGAATCATCAATAGTTGTCGGTAAGTCGATGCTTAGCCACGGTCTAGAAGTGCCAAGGGTATGGCGACCAGTCTGGCTCGCGCTTTTGCAAGAACGAGTCGCGGCCCTCCACGGCCTCATCAGTGCCATAGGCAAGGCGGGTGGCTTCACCGGCAAACAACTGTTGGCCGGCAATGCCATCGTCAACCGCGTTGAAGGCAAACTTGAGCATGCGAATTGACTGTGGCGATTTGCGCAGAATTTCTGCACCCCACTCAACACCGACATTTTCGAGATCAGCGTGAGGCACAACGGCGTTAACCACGCCCATCTCATAGGCTCGCTGGGCACTGTATTCGGCGCCCAAGAAAAAGATTTCGCGGGCAAACTTCTGACCGGTTTGACGAGCCAAATAGGCGCTGCCATAACCGGCGTCGAACGAGCCAACGTCGGCGTCGGTCTGTTTAAACTTGGCGTGCTCGGCAC
>CAIPNT010000026.1 GCA_903866485.1 uncultured Micrococcales bacterium
CGCCGTCGGCCATGACCTGTTCAACGGTTTTGCCGGTCTGCTCAGCGGTGATTGAAGCGAGTTGACGCTTCATCGAGACGATTAGCTGCGCTTGAGTCTGAATGTCTGAGGCGGTTCCACCAAATCCACCGTGTGGTTGGTGAAGCAAAACTCTGGTGTTCGGGGTTGCATAGCGCTTGCCCTTTGTGCCGGATGAAAGCAAGAACTGGCCCATTGAAGCGCACATTCCGATACCCACTGTGACGATGTCATTCGGCACATACTGCATCGTGTCATAAATCGCCATGCCCGCGGTGATCGAACCGCCAGGCGAGTTGATGTACAAGAAAATGTCTTTGTTTGAGTCTTCGGCAGCCAACAAAAGAATCTTTGCACAGATCTCGTTTGCCATGTCGTCGCGCACTTCGGTGCCAAGCCAAATGATGCGGTCTTTAAGCAAACGATCGAATGTGCTGCTTGGTGCCTTAGCCTGATCAGCCATTGAAAACTCCTAAATCTTGAGGTTGCTTGTCAAAGATAACCGCAATAGCGGCAAAAACCGTTCAGTGTTCGCCAGTGGCTAAAGCCAGATAAGAGAAATGGCCCAGAAGTTGCTCTGGGCCATTTCGGTGGGCGACTAAAAACCTGCCGCCGAAATAATTAGTGGTTGTGACCAGCGTGCTCGTCTTCGGCCTCAACGTTGGCATTGGTGAACTCTGAGAGGTCAACTGACTTGCCCTTTGAGTCTTCAACCTTGGCGGCCTCAAGAACGATTGACAGCGCCTTGCGACGAGCAACCTCACCGACGAATGCGGGCACCTGGCCGTTTTCGCTAATGGCCTTGATGAAGTCGTTAGGCTGCATGCCGTATTGCTGGGAGCTCTGAACTAGGTATTGGATTAGTTCTTGCTCGCCGACTTGAATCTCTTCTTTTTCGGCGATTGCATCTAGCAGCATCTGAACCTGGAAAGACTTGTTGCTCTCGATGACAACCTCGGCGCGGTGCTTCTCATCTTCTAGACGCCCCTCGCCCTCAAGGTGGCGGTTGACCTCTGACTCAACAAGCTCGGCTGAGATTGGAACATTCACTAGCTCAAGAAGCTGGTTGGTCAGCAGGTCTCGAGCCTGCAGACCCTGGTTGAAAGCCTTTGAAGAAGCAATCTGCTTCTCGATCTCTGCCTTTAGCTCGGCTAGGGTGTCAAACTCAGATGCCAACTGGGCAAAGGCGTCGTCTGCCTTAGGGAGTTCGCGCTCCTTCACAGCGTTTAGTGTGACCGAAACCTCGGCCTCCTGGCCGGCCTTTTCTCCGCCAACTAACTTTGACTTGAAGGTGGTTGATTCGCCTGCGGTCAGGGTGTCTAGAGCCTCGTCGATGCCGTCAAGCAGGTTGCCCGCGCCAATCTCATAAGAGATGTTCTCGGCTGAGTCGATGGTCTTGCCGTCGATTTCTGCCTTCAGGTCGATAGTGGTGAAGTCACCCTTCTTGGCTGGGCGATCAACGGTCTTCAGTGTGCCGAAGCGTGCTCGAAGTGCGTCTAGTTCTTCGTCAATCTCTTTGCCGGCAACCTTGATCTCGTCTACTACAACCTTTAGGCCCTTGTAGTCGGGAAGCTTTAGTTCTGGACGGGTCTCGACTTCGATTTCAACGATTAGGGTGCCTTCGAAGGTCTTCTCATCCGGAGACTGCTTTACGTCTGCGGCTGGTTGACCAATTGGGCGAATGTTGTTCTCTTCAATTGCCTGGCGATAGATGCTGTCTAGGCCGTCGTTGATAGCGTGCGCAAGAATCGCCGGTCGACCGACGCGCTGGTCAAGAATGGCTGCAGGCACCTTGCCCTTGCGGA
>CAIPNT010000027.1 GCA_903866485.1 uncultured Micrococcales bacterium
CAGATCCCCCTGGGCCATGCCAATCTCTTCATAGTCGAGCGAGCCGTATCCGGCGGTCTTGCTCTTCAACTGGTCAAAGAAGTCGAAGACAATCTCGGCTAGTGGCAGCTCATAGCGCAGCTGAACTCGGTCTTCACCCAGGTATTGCATGTCGATCATGGTTCCACGACGCGACTGACACAGCTCCATGATTGTTCCGACATAGTCTTTCGGGCTCAGGATTGTGGCGCGAACCAACGGCTCCATGATTTTCTTGATCTTGCCGCCCGGAAACTCGCTCGGGTTGGTGACGGTGATTTCATCGCCGTTTTCTAGGGTCACCAGATAAACCACGGATGGTGCGGTGGCAATCAGGTCGAGACCGAACTCTCGCTCGAGGCGCTCGGTGACGATCTCGAGGTGCAGCAGACCCAAGAAACCAATGCGGAACCCGAAGCCAAGAGCCACCGAGGTCTCTGGTTCATAGACCAGCGCCGCATCAGAAAGTTTTAGCTTGTCTAGGGCTTCACGCAGAACTGGATAGTCACTGCCGTCGATTGGATAAACACCCGAGAAAACCATTGGCTTCGGGTCGGCATAACCCTTTAGTGGTTCGGTTGCCGGGTTGAGCTTGGTAGTGACGGTGTCACCAACCTTTGACTGGCGAACGTCTTTTACACCGGTGATTAGATAACCAACTTCACCAACACCGAGACCTTTGGTCGGCTCTGGCTCGGGTGAAGAAACGCCAATTTCAAGCGCTTCGTGCACCGCTTTGGTTGACATCATGGTGATCTGCTCGCGCGGCTTTAGGTGGCCATCAATCATTCGCACATAGGTCACAACACCGCGGTAGGAGTCATAAACCGAGTCAAAAATCATGGCTCGAGCTGGCGCGTTCGGGTCTCCGACAGGGTTTGGAATGGTTCCAACAATTTTGTCTAGAAGCGCGTCGACTCCGATTCCGGTTTTGCCTGACACTCGAAGGCAGTCTTCTGGGTTGCCACCGATTAGGTTGGCAAGCTCTTCGGCATACTTCTCTGGTTGAGCAGCCGGAAGATCGATCTTGTTCAGCACCGGAATGATTTCAAGGTCATTCTCCATGGCCAAATAAAGGTTGGCCAGGGTCTGAGCCTCAATGCCTTGAGCGGCATCAACTAGCAAAACAGCCCCCTCGCAGGCCGCTAGCGATCGCGAAACTTCGTATGTGAAGTCAACGTGGCCCGGAGTGTCAATCATGTTTAGCGCGTAGGTGTTGCCGTCAACTTCCCAGGGCATGCGCACCGCCTGCGACTTGATGGTGATGCCACGTTCGCGTTCGATGTCCATACGGTCAAGGTATTGGGCGCGCATTGATCGGTCGTCGACCACACCGGTCAGCTGCAACATTCGGTCTGCCAGAGTCGACTTTCCGTGGTCAATGTGCGCAATGATGCAGAAATTGCGGATAAACGCCGGATCAGTCTTTGCTGGTTCAAGACGGCGGGTGGCGCGTGGCGACAAAATAGACCTCTGTTGTTCAGGGAAAGGGACCGTATAGACGGTATCTCTATTCTCGCACACTGGTCGTGGCTCGCCTTGGGATTTGCTTGCCCAAATGCACAATCAACTGATAGAGTTAGAGGTCGATACGGATGATTTGTTCATCCAAACTCCCAAAAGTTTTGAATATCTTCCGCGCGACTGCAAGTGCAGCGTGCAAACCAAGAAAGTGAAACATGGCAAACATCAAGTCACAGATCAAGCGAATTGGCACCAACCTAAAGGCCGCCGAGCGCAACAAGGCTGTTCGCAGCGAGGTCAAGACCGCTATCCGCGCATCTCGCGAGGCAACCGCTTCTGGCGACAAGGCTGCTGCAGCTGCTGCCCTGGCTCTTGCAAGCAAGAAGCTAGACAAGGCCGTTTCTAAGGGTGTTCTTCACAAGAACAACGCTGCAAACCGCAAGTCGGCTTTGGCCAAGAAGGTTTCAGCTCTATAAAGAGTCTTTGCAAAAACCCGTCACCATTGGTGGCGGGTTTTTTATTTTTCGGAAAGAATTTTATTTTGCAGCGATTTGGCCGGGGCGGCCTGAGACAAAGCCAATCAGAACCTGTGCAGCGGTGAGGCAAATTAGCAGGATGACGCTGACACCCCAGGTTGCGGTCATTGACTCGATGGCGCCAACCAAGAAGGTGCCGAGGGCGGCAAGCAGATAACCCCACCCCTGGGCCATGGCAGAAAGCTGGGTGGTCTGTGCCTTGGTCGACGCGCGAGTTGCAATGATCGACAGTGACATCGGAAATGTCGAAGCCTGACCGACGCCGATTAGCACGCAAGCGAAAACGATTAGACCGTGGTTCGTCAGAGAAAGTAGCAGCAAGACATAACCGAACAGGGTTGCGGTGCTGGCACCGGCCGCCCAAAAGGCAAGCGATCTGAACCTTCCGATAACCGTTGAAAGCAACAACCCGAACGGGACACCCACAGCGGTTGCGAGCCCAAGATAGCCACCGGCAGCAGCAGGTGAAAATCCGTTTGCCAGTAGCATCGTTGGAAGCCATCCGAGAACAGCGTAGAAACCCAGCGACTGAAGACCAAAGAAACCCACAATTGCCCACGCGATAGGCGACCTAAGCACTGCGCGGCGCTCGTCACGCGCGGCGTGCACGGGCTGGGCAACGTGAGGCTCTTGGCCTCGGGTCTTTGGAACCCAGAAAACAACTGCCGCGGCAATTGGAATCAGCCAAATAGCAAGGGCGGCACGCCATCCACCTAACTGATTGCTTGTCGGCACAGCAATGGAGGCTGCAAAGCTCGCCGAAAACGCGAGAATGGTGGTGTAGGCACCGGTCAAGAGAGTGACCCGATTTGGAAACTCGGTTCGAACGATAGTCGGCAACAAGACATTGGCTACCGCAATCGAAAGTCCAGCTGCAATAGTGCCTAGTAGCAAGGCCTCATAGCCGAAAACTAGACGAAGTGCAGAAGCTAAGCCAAGCACGATAAGAACGAACAACATCGAATGGTTTGCGCCAAAACGCTGAACCAGCGCTGGACTGGCAAAGGCTCCAAGGCCAAAACACAGCACTGGTGCCGCGGTTAGAAGCCCGCTTTCAAAAGCCCCGAGGTGAAGCGAGCCAGAAATTTCATGAAGAAGTGGCCCGACAGATGCAACTGGCGGTCGCAGAATCAACGAGATGAAAAACAGTGCTAAAAAGCCGAAAAAACCGAAACCTTTGGTTTTGCTCACTCTTCGGGCACACCCTTTCTGGAGATTAGGGTCACAAGCTTTTCGAGGGTGAAGACCGGGTCACGTTCGGCACCCTTGGCTGCAGCGTCGGCATCAGCAAGTCGTTGGATAACCAGAGATAGGCCGTCTTCAGACCAACCTGAAAGGTCACGTTTGAGCCGATCTATTTGCCATGGGGCCAAACCCACGCTCGCGGCCGAAGCATTTCGGTTGCCATAAATCTTGGCCAGCTGACGAATCTTCATCGAAATGGCAGCGACTATTGGAACAGGATCGGCACCGGTGGCAATCGCATGGCGCAAGAGACCAAGTGAGGTGCCGGCTTGACCAGCCAGAGCGGCATCAACCACCTTGAAGGCATTGGTTTCGACACGTCCGCCATAGTAACGGTCTACTATTTGCTCGCTGATGGTCTCGGCGCTGTCTTGCAACAACTGCTGGCAGGCCGAAGCGAGTTCGGCAAGGTCATCAGTAAATGCATCAAGCAGTGCTCTAGCCGCACCCGGAGTCACCTTGCGTTGAGCATGGTTGAATTCACCTTGGATGAAGGCTAGCTTCTCAGCATCTCCCTTGATTGGCAGGCAGGCAACCTCGGCACAATTTGCATTTGCTCTAAGTGCGTCAATGAGTTTTTTTCCGCGAACGCTAGAGCCGTTATGTCTGAGAATGACGGTCGTGTCTTGGGTTGGGTTTTCGATGTAGGCGAGGCCATCGGTGATGAGTTCGTCACTGCACTTTTCAACGGCCGAAACTATGACCAGTCGCGGTTCGGCAAACAACGAAGGACTGGTCAGATTCAGCAGTTGGCCGGCCTGATAATCGACGGCGTCAATCTCGTGAATCTCAACCGCTGCATCTATTTGCTTTAGCTGCTCCCGCAGGCTGCGAATGGCTCGACCGGCGAAATATTCCTCAGCGCCAGAAACAAATACGACCGGATGCGGCGCCACGTTGCGCCAGTCCATCGTCTTTGCCTTAGTCACTCCTAAAGCCTACCCGCGGTTGTTACGCGAAGCCCCGAAGGCGTGACTGCAACAGAAATCGCCCCATCTCGGTCTGTCCTAAATATGTGTGAGCCGATTTGCTTCAAGAAGGTGAGCGTTCGATTCGTGGGGTGCCCATAGTGGTTGTGCAATCCAACAGATATCAAGGCAACCACGGGTCTGATTGCCTCGTAGAGCTCGGAATATTGATCGGCAGAACCATGGTGGGACACTTTTACGATCATTGGAACAGAACCAAAACCTTGACCAAGCCAGTTTGAACTCTCGGCGGCGAGCCTCATCTGACCGCGCTCACCCAAATCTGCCAAAGTCAGCACATTCACGTATTGGCTTCGAAAGAGAACCGTCACGCTGCCATCGTTCGAGTCTTCTGCCTCTGGCGCATCGCGGTGAGGTGACAGCACCTGCCAACTAAACCCACCCAGCGTGCCGGTTAGGTTTGTTTCCGCGGTCACCAAATGGTGCACGGCCAGCCTTAGCTCTCGATAGGTTATCGCTGCTGCCGGTCTAGGGTCGTGATAGCCGGTGATCATTCCCACCTCGACATGTCGATTTCTCAGCGCGCCAGTCAAGCCGCCGACATGGTCGAGATCGAAGTGGGTCAACAGCAACAGGTCCAGGTGCGTTATTGAGAGATGCTTGAGACAGCCGTCGATAGGTTTTGGGTCTCGACCAACGTCGATCAATGCAATCTTGCCCTCAGAGCGAATCAAAGTCGCATCACCTTGGCCAACATCGCAGGAGATGACCGACCAATCCTTTAGAGGCCAATTGCCAGATTCGATTATTGAATGACTGCAACTTCCAAGCTCGAGGGCGCAGATCGCTCCGAGTGCGGCAAGGGCAATGATGCGACGTTTGTGTCTTCGAGAAGTCAACCAGACGGCCACGGCAACGGTGGCAGCCGTTGTTAGCGCTAGACCGAATTCTCCCCCAACCTGGTTTAGTGTTGCCGCCGGCAGCCCGGCAAAAAAGTGTGCGACCGCTGCGATTAAAAAGGTGAACAGTGAAGCAACCCAGGACAGAGCGCTTGCTAACGGCACAAAGAAGACCGAGCACAAGCAGGCCATCATGCCCAAAATCGTGACCGGGGCAACAAGTGGCTCACATATCAGGTTTGCTAATACCGAATAGGTTGAAAAGCCCGGCTGCAATTGAAGCAAGAGCGGAGTGCAGGCAATCTGTGCCGCTGCCGTCACCGCGAGTGAAAGCGACAGCCAGCGCGGAAGGCGAGTCGATAATCGTTCTGTCAATCGTGGCGCCAAAATCAAAATGCCAAGCGTTGCGGCGACTGAGAGCTGAAAACCGATGTCGATGGCTAATTGTGGGTCAATGGCCAATAGCAACAGAACTGCCATCGCCAAAATACGAGAGCCTGAGATTCGCCTGCCTATTGCCTGGGTCAAGATAACCAGCGCAGCCATTGCCGACGCCCGCAAAACGCTGGCCTGCGGCCCGACCAGAACCGCATAGCAGCCAAGCGCCAACATAGTGATTGTCAGCCGAAGTGCGCGAGGAAACGCTGTCTTTGACAGCAGCCAATAGATCACCGCAACAACAATTGCGCAGTTAGCCCCCGACACAGCATTCAGGTGTGTGAGCG
>CAIPNT010000028.1 GCA_903866485.1 uncultured Micrococcales bacterium
ACCGCAACATCGGTGGTCTTGCCTACGGTGTAGGTCTTGGCTGCTGCAAGCGCAGACTCTGCTGGGCCGGCCAGGCCAATTCCGGCCATCAAGGTAGACAGGCCAACCAGCATGCCGCGGCGGGTCAGGTGGTTTCTGTCGACCACGATTGTCTCGCGGCCAGGCATTGCGGGGGCGGTTTCACAAAGGTTTTCGCAGCTCATGTCACAAAACTATCGCCGCACCAAAGAAAAAACCTGCGAGCTAATGAACTTGTCAGTAACTTCGCAGGTTTTCATCCTGGTGAATAAAACTATGGCTTGCCTCGAAGGATCGCCTGCTTGACCTCGGCGATGGCCTTGGTCACCTCGATGCCGCGTGGGCAAGCCTCGGTGCAGTTGAAGGTGGTGCGGCAACGCCACACACCCTCTTTGTCGTTCAAGATGTCAATGCGAACCTCTGCAGCCTCATCACGTGAGTCGAAGATGAAGCGGTGTGCGTTGACGATTGCAGCCGGACCAAAGTACTGACCGTCGGTCCAGAACACCGGGCACGAGGTGGTGCAGGCGGCGCAAAGAATGCATTTGGTCGTGTCTTCGAATTTGGCGTGGTCGGCTGCCGACTGAAGGCGCTCTTTTTCTGGCTTGTCGCTTGCGATCAAGAATGGCTTGATGTCGCGGTAGGCCTGATAGAACGGGTTCATGTCTACAACGAGGTCTTTTTCAACCTCTAGACCCTTGATCGGCTCAACGAAAATCGGCTGGGTGATGTCAAGGTCTTTGATCAGGGTCTTGCAAGCCAAGCGGTTGCGGCCGTTGATGCGCATTGCATCTGAGCCACAAACACCGTGAGCGCATGAGCGGCGGAAAGTTAGCGAACCGTCCATCTCCCACTTGATCTTGTGCAGAGCATCTAGAACACGGTCGGTACCGTGAACCTGCACGTCAAAGTCTTGCCAGCGAGCTTCCTGGCCATCCTCTGGGTTATAGCGGCGCACAAAAAGGGTGACGGTGAATGATGGAACCGCTCCCAATTCCTCGAATTCAGTTGCCATTAGTACTTACGCTCCATTGGCTGGTAGTTGGTGATGACAACCGGCTTCCAGTCAAGCTTGATGTTGTCACCCGGCTTCTTTGCCTTCTTGTCGGTTAGGTAGGCCATTGAGTGAACCATGAACTTCTTGTCGTCACGGGTCTCATAGTCTTCACGGAAGTGTCCGCCACGAGATTCGCGACGCTCACGTGAGGTGAATGCCAAAACTTCGGCTAGGTCAAGCAAGAATCCAAGTTCGATGGCTTCTAGCAGGTCGGTGTTGAAGCGCTGACCCTTGTCTTGAACCGAGATGTTCTCATAACGAACACGAAGCTCGGCAATCTTGTCTAGAGCCTCGTTCAAAGACTGTTCGGTGCGATAAACCTGAGCATTCTTATCCATGGTGTCTTGAAGCTCTTTGCGAAGCACAGCAACTTTTTCGGTGCCCTTCGAATTGCGAACCTTCTCAACCATGGCGATTACTTCGTCGGCCGCATCTGCAGGCACTGGAACATGCTTGGCCTTCTTGGCATACTCAACAGCCGCGATGCCGGCACGCTTGCCGAATACGTTGATGTCGAGCAGCGAGTTGGTGCCTAGTCGGTTTGCGCCGTGCACAGACACACAGGCACACTCACCCGCGGCATACAAGCCAGGAACAACCTTCTTGTTGTCGCGAAGCACCTCGGCCTGAACGTTGGTTGGAATTCCACCCATCGCATAGTGCGCGGTAGGGAAGACCGGAACCGGCTCAGTGTAAGGCTCAACGCCAAGATAGGTGCGAGCAAACTCGGTGATGTCTGGAAGCTTCTCGTCGATAACCTCTGGTGGAAGGTGGGTTAGGTCGAGCAAGACATAGTCTTTGTTCGGTCCGGCACCGCGACCCTCGCGAACCTCGTTGGCCATCGCGCGAGCAACCATGTCACGAGGAGCCAGGTCTTTGATTGTTGGGGCATAACGCTCCATGAATCGCTCACCAGAAGAGTTACGAAGGATTCCACCCTCACCGCGAGCAGCCTCTGAAAGCAGGATGCCAAGACCGGCAAGGCCGGTTGGGTGAAACTGGTAGAACTCCATGTCTTCTAGAGGAAGACCCTTGCGGTAGATGATGCCAACACCGTCACCGGTGAGGGTGTGGGCGTTTGAGGTGGTCTTGAAAATCTTGCCAAAACCACCGGTTGCAAAAATGATTGACTTGCCCTGGAAGACGTGAATCTCGCCGGTTGCCAACTCATAAGCGACAACGGCCGACGGGCGCTCTTCGCCGTCAACCTTGGTCATCACTAGGTCGAGCACATAGAACTCGTTGTAGAACTCGATGCCTAGCTTGACGCAGTTCTGATACAGGGTCTGAAGAATCATGTGACCGGTGCGGTCGGCCGCATAGCATGAGCGGCGAACCGGGGCCTTGCCGTGGTCGCGGGTGTGGCCACCGAAACGACGCTGGTCGATCTTGCCGTCTGGGGTTCGGTTGAACGGCAGACCCATGTTTTCTAGGTCGATGACGGCCTGAACTGACTCTTTTGCCAAGATCTCAGCAGCATCCTGGTCGACCAGGTAGTCGCCGCCCTTAACCGTGTCGAATGTGTGCCATTCCCAGCTGTCTTCTTCGACGTTGGCAAGGGCTGCTGCCATTCCACCCTGAGCCGCACCGGTGTGCGAGCGGGTGGGAAAAAGCTTTGAGATGACGGCGGTCTTGGCGTGTGGCCCGGCCTCAATGGCCGCGCGCATGCCGGCTCCACCGGCACCCACGATTACTACGTCGTACTGATAGTGGTGAACCTTTGGTGATGCGTTGGTCACTTTATTGTTTCCTAACGAGCAGGGCAGAAGGATGGAAGATTAGCGGCAAGGCCATTGGCTGGACATGGGTCAAAGGTAAAGATGACCAAGGTGCCCAACACGATAAGAACGGCACAAATTCCCCACAGGGCAAAGGTCAGCGCCTTGCGAACGCCCTCGCGTGAGGTGTAGTCGTTGACGATGGTGCGCATGCCGTTGGTGCCGTGAATTAGAGCTAGCCAGAGCATCAGACCATCCCAGACCTGCCAGAACGGGTTAGACCACTTGCCGCCGACGAATGCAAAGTCGATGGCGTGAATGCCCTCGCCAACCCAGAGGTTGGTGAAGAGGTGGCCGAAAATCAAGATGACCAGGATGGCGCCCGATGCGCGCATGTACATCCAGCCATATTTCTCCCAGTTAGCTGCCTTGCGGCTGCGTGGGCTGCGTGGTTGTTCGATAACTACAGACATCAAAGGATCCTTTGCTTAGCCCAGGTGGAAGACGTGCATTAGGTGGCGAGGCGCGAAGCCCGCGAAGATCACGAGGGCAACCACAACTACGGTCCAGAACATTACGTTTTGGTATTTGACGCCCTTGCGCCAGAAGTCGATGAGAATCACACGGATGCCGTTGAGCGCGTGATAGAGGATGGCGGCAACTAGACCGAGCTCGGCAAGACCGATGACCGGAGTCTTATAGGTGCTGATAACCGCGTTATAAGCCTCAGGGCTCAGGCGAACCAGTGATGTGTCAAGCACATGCACCAGCAAAAAGAAGAAGATGGCTACACCTGTGATGCGGTGCAGAACCCATGACCACATTCCGACTTTGCCACGATACAAAGTGCCGGCTGGTTTTGTTGGCACGAAGACCTCCTATAAACAGACATTTAAAGTCTAAGCCCACAAAATGCAGTGAATCT
>CAIPNT010000029.1 GCA_903866485.1 uncultured Micrococcales bacterium
CAGTCATCTCCACCGAGACGGTTGTCACCCGAGGTTGAACGAACCTGGATGGTTGAGAAGCCCTCATCCTTGCCCACTTCTAGAAGTGAGACATCGAAGGTGCCGCCACCAAGGTCGAATACCAGGATTAGCTCGTCTTCTTTGCCCTTGTCTAGGCCGTAAGCGAGTGCGGCAGCGGTTGGCTCGTTGATGATGCGAAGCACGTTAAGGCCCGCGATCTCACCGGCATCCTTGGTTGCCTGACGCTCGGCGTCGTTGAAGTATGCAGGAACGGTAATAACTGCGTCGGTGACAGCCTCGCCTAGGTAGGTCTCTGCGTCACGCTTTAGCTTCGCAAGGATGCGAGCCGAGATCTCCTGTGGGGTGTACTTCTTGTCATCGACCGCGAAAGTCCAGTCGGTTCCCATGTGGCGCTTTACCGATGCGATGGTGCGGTCAACGTTGGTGACAGCCTGACGCTTTGCGGTCTCACCGACGAGAATTTCGCCATCCTTCGTGAAAGCCACGATAGATGGGGTGGTGCGGAAGCCCTCTGCGTTAGCGATGACGGTGGGCTCGCCACCTTCTAGTACAGAAACTGCGCTGTTGGTGGTTCCAAGGTCGATGCCTACTGCACGTGCCATTGTGTGTTTCTCCTCTTGGGCCTTAGAGCCCGCCTGTTTATTACCTTGTCGCTCGGACTTGAGCGATGTTGACTCAAGTTTCGCACCGGCTGTCAAACTTGTCAAGCAAGTTGAGTGCGGTTGACTCAACTTTCAGCAAATTCACAACTTTCGCGAGTTATTTACCCAACGCCGCGAGCGCTCACGCTAGCCTGAAGCCATGACTGCCATCGCCGCCAGCAAACCTCGTCGTCGCGCCACCTGGGCATGGGCCCTATGGGACTGGGCCGAACAGCCCTACCCGACGATCATCCAGACCTTCATCTTCGCCACCTACATCACGTCTTCAGCCTTCGGCAACCCAGACGCGAACACCCAGGCCCTTTCGGTGGCCAACATCATCTCTGGCGTGCTGGTTGCCTTGATCTCACCAGTTTTTGGTCGCCGCTCAGATGAATCTGGAAAGCGCAAGCTTTGGTTGCTGATCAACAGCGCCATTCTCGTGGCCATCATGTTTGCCTGCTATTTCGTAGCGCCGAGCCCACAGTTCATGCTATTCGGCCTAGTGCTCTATGCCATCGGCTCGGTAGTGCAAGAGTCGGCGTTCATCAACTATTACGCGATGCTCAAGCAGGTGACCACCGAAAAAAACATTGGAGCGGTCAGCGGTTTCGCCTGGGGCCTCGGCTATGTTGGCGGCATTTTGCTGTTGCTATTTTCGCTGGTTGCCTTCTATCTGCCGGCAACGCCTTGGTTCGGCGTGCCAACCGACCACGCTCAAAACATCCGTGTGATGTTTTTGTTTGCCGGAGCCTGGATGGCAGTCTTCACCATTCCACTTGCCATCTGGGTGCCCGAGCTGCCGGCTAAGTCAGGCCGTGAAAAAGAGAGCCTGGCTAGCGCATACCAAAAGCTGTGGAGCCAACTGCGCGAACTGCGCACCAATTCACCGGATGCGCTGCGCTTTTTGATTGCCTCAGCCATCTATCGCGACGGGCTGGCAGGCGTGTTCTCGTATGGGGCCATTCTCGGCTCGGTGGCCTTCGGGTTCTCGCCCACCGCCGTCATATTCTTTGGCATCGCGGCCAACATCGTGGCGGGCATCGGCGCCGCAGTTGGCGGCATCCTTGATAACCGGATGGGCACCCGCAACACCATTGCCGCGTCGCTGTTTGGCCTGCTGATTGCCGGCACAGCGGTGTTTGTGTTTGCCGGCGCCGGGCAAATCACCTATTGGATCGCCGGTTTGGCGCTTTGCCTCTTTGTTGGCCCGGCTCAGGCTTCAAGCCGAACCTTCGTGGCCAAGTTCACCCCGCACGGCCGCGAAGGTGAGCTGTTTGGCCTCTATCAAACCACCGGACGCGCCGCGAGCTTTTTGTCGCCGACCTTCTGGTGGCTGGCCACCGCGGCTGCGGCCCTGTTTGGCATTGCACACACCGCAATCTTTGGCATCATTGGCATCGTTGTGGTTTTGGCCGTTGGCCTATGGCTGCTGCTAAAGGTGCATAAGAAGCCGGCGATGTTGGCTAGCCACTAGGCGGTTGCCTAGACTTTAGCAATGCTCGATTTAAGCCAGCTGCTGCCATTCACACTGGCTTCGCTGATCATCATTTTGTCGCCTGGAGCAGACTCATTTGTGCTGTTGCGCATATCGCACTCGCGCGGGGTCAAAGCCGGCATGGCTGCGCTTTGGGGCATCAACCTAGGCAACACAACGCAGGCCCTGCTGATGATCTCGGGCATAGGTCTCGTGGTGAGCAAAATCGCCGCGGCAATTCTGGTGCTAAAAATCTTGGGCGGCCTTTACATGGCATATCTTGCCTTGATGGCTGCCAGGGCGGCGATTTGGCCGGCGGTGCAATCAGTTGCATCAACCACCACAAACGGTGAGCCAATTGCCCTTGGCGCCGCAGGCGCGAGCGTTAAAACGGGTTCGCCCTTTTTGCAGGGTTTGATCAGCAACATCACCAATCCAAAGCCACTCTTGTTTTATTTAGCTTTCTTTCCGTTATTCATAGGCAAGGCAAGCAACGTGCCACTGCAGCTAAGCGTGCTGTCTGCAATCTTTATCGGCACCGCGCTGATTTGGCAGACCGTAATCGTTTATGCCGCGGTAAAGCTCAGCGAAACCCTCAAGTCATCCCGCTTCAACCGCATCATGGATGTGGTTTGCGCGGTGGCCTTTGCCGCCATCTCAGCACTTATTTTTGCTGAGACTTGATTCGGCGATACAAGAAGAAAGTCGCGACACCAATTAGCACTGCACCAACGGCAACAGCCCATCCGGTTGCTGCACCGGTGTCAGCGGTTGACCCGCTGGATGGCACGCTGCGCTGAGCGTCATAGAGCGTTGGTGCGGTTGCGTCAATGGCAACCGGGGTTGCCGCGTCGGTTGAACCGGAGTCTGTGGCTGCCGGGCTAACCTCAAACGAATAGCCGGCCTGCTCGGCGTGACCATCATCGGCCACGAAGCGATATGCAACGTTATATTTACCGTCTGGCAGGTTGCTCTTCAGTGAGACCGTCAACACCGCCCCGGCAAGCTTGCTGTCGCCCTGGTCAACTCGGTCACCGGCATCGTTGGTCACCTGAATCTGGTTGGCTGTGGTCGAGTCGTTGACCACCATCAGGGCCTCGTCAAAGGTGAGGGTCACCTGATCTGGGGCGCTGACAATAACCGAATCGGCGGCCGGATTTGCGCTGACCAACTGGGCGTGCGCCGACGCAGCGCTCACCGGAAGAATTGCACCAAACAAGATTGTCACGGCAGCGAGCAGAGAAAATTTAGAGCATTTTGTCATTTGGCGGTCCTTAGTTTTGCTCGAGTGGCTCGGTGCCAACATCGGTGCGATAGAAGTTCATGTATGAGCGCGAGGCGGTTGGGCCGCGCTGGCCCTGGTATCGGTTCAGATACTTGTCTGAACCGTAAGGGGTCTCAGAAGGTGAGCTGAGCTGGAAGAAGCAAAGCTGACCAATCTACATTCCCGGCCAAAGCTTGATTGGCAATGTCGCCATGTTTGAAAGTTCAAGGGTCACGTGACCGTTGAA
>CAIPNT010000030.1 GCA_903866485.1 uncultured Micrococcales bacterium
ACTTTTGCCAGCATCGAACGCGGCAAATACGTGGCCATTCACACCCTTGGCGCCAACAACCTCGACCTGGCGCAGCGCATGGCGGCCGACCACACCCAACGCTTTGCTCCAAACGACTGGCAGTTCGGTCCGTTTGGGGTTCCGGTGTTTCCGGCGGCTACATCCGTGCTGTTGGCCAAGATTCGTGACATTCACGACATCGAAAACAACGCAGTGATCATCGTGGATGTGCTTGAGGGTCTAACCGGCCAAGATGATGAAGCACTGCTTTATTACCAGCGCAGTTATCTTCAGCCTGGCAAAAAACTTAGCTAAGGCCTGGTCAGCCAAAGCCGGGTTAACTTAGGCAGGATGCGCCGAGCAGCACCTTGAGCTCGCCAATTAGCTCACCGCTAATCTTGACGGTCGGCTGCAACTTGAAGAAACGCTCTTGGGCGCCATTTACGAGCTTGATTTGAACCTCGTCGCCTCCGGCGTGAACCTTGAGAATGCGATCAAGCTCTTCGAGAACCTCACGAGTTGCCTCG
Organism: uncultured Micrococcales bacterium; assembly: GCA_903866485.1. Classification (GTDB taxonomy): domain Bacteria; phylum Actinomycetota; class Actinomycetes; order Actinomycetales; family Microbacteriaceae; genus Rhodoluna. Next base: position 528 of record CAIPNT010000030.1, read on the forward strand.
GCTTCTTGCAACCGCACCACGATCGGGCCGCTTGGGCCATCAACCGAACCTTCAATGGTCTCAATCGAGTAGGCATTAACGGTTTTGCTGTCATCGCGTTGGCTGACTCTACCGCGCACGACGACCACCTGGTCGGCTTCGAGGTTGCGACCAAACTCCTGATAAGTCTTGCCCATCAGCATCACGTTTAGCTCGCCCTCAAAATCTTCGATGATCAGCGCGCCATAGGGGTTTCCCGAGGTTCTCGCCACTCGATGCTGAACCGAGGTAATCAAACCTGCGATGGTCACTGTTTCGCCATCGGCGATGGTTTCACTGTTTTGAAGTTCGGAGATTGTCATCTGGCCATAGCGGGCCAGCTGCGCCTCGCGTCCGGCCAGAGGGTGATCGCTGACATAGAGCCCGAGCATGTCGCGCTCGAAGGCAAGTTTCTCTTTCTTCGACCACTCTGGGCGCTCTAGAACGGTGCTGCCGAAACTCTCTTCGACGCTCGGGTCACTATCAAACAATGAACCAAACAGGTCAACCTGGCCGTTTGCCTCATTCTTTTTTAGCGAAGCCTGTTCGTCTACGGCCTCTTCGTGAATTTCGACCAGGGCACGACGAGTGTTGCCCATGGTGTCGAAGGCGCCAGCCTTAATCAGCGATTCGATTACGCGCTTGCTGCAGACAACAGCTGGAACCTTGCGCAAGAAGTCGTGAAAGCTCGTGAATCGGCCCTTGTCTTGGCGGGCGGCAACAATGCCGTCGACCACGTTGAGCCCGACATTGCGCACTGCGCCAAGACCGAATTTGATGTCTGTGCCTACGGCGCTGAAGGCCGCGATCGACTCGTTGACGTCAGGCGCCAAAACGTTGATGCCCATACGGCGGCACTCGCTTAGATACATGCCGAGTTTGTCTTTTGAGTCACCAACCGAGGTGAGCAGCGCGGCCATATATTCGGCGGGATAGTTGGCCTTCAGGTAGGCGGTCCAATATGACAGCACGCCATAGGCCGCCGAGTGGGCACGGTTGAACGCATAGTCAGCAAAAGGAAGCAGGGTGTCCCACAGGGCCTTGACGGCTTCATCGCTATAGCCGTTGGCCTTCATGCCCTCTGAGAAGCCCTCGTATTGTTTATCGAGCTCTTCTTTATTCTTCTTACCCATCGCACGGCGCAAAAGATCGGCCTTGCCAAGAGTGAAGCCCGCGGCCTTTTGAGCTGCGGCCATCACCTGCTCTTGATAAACGATCAAACCGAAGGTTGGGTCTAGCACGTCGGCAAGCGACTCGGCCAGCTCTGGGTGCACCGAATCGATATCTTGAAGGCCGTTTTTGCGAAGGGCGTAGTTGGTGTGTGAGTTCATACCCATTGGGCCCGGACGGTAAAGCGCGATAACGGCCGAGATGTGCTCAAACAGCGTTGGTTTGAGCAGTCTGAGCAGCGAGCGCATCGCGGTGCCATCGAGCTGAAAAACACCCAGGGTGTCGCCGCGTGACAGCAAATCAAAGGTGGCCTGGTCGGCATCCAAGTCGAGGTCTTCGAGCACCACGGTCTCGCCTCGGTTTGACTTGATATTGGCCAGGGTGTCATCAAGCACGGTTAGGTTTCGCAGACCCAAGAAGTCCATCTTGAGCAGACCCAGTTTTTCACATGGTGGTTGGTCGAACTGGGTGATGATTGCGCCGTCATCCTCGCGCTTCATAATCGGGATAACGTCGATTAGCGGCTCTGCCGACATGATTACACCGGCCGCGTGCACGCCCCATTGGCGCTTTAGGTTTTCGAGGCCTTGCGCAAGTTCGAACACCTTGGCCGAATCGTCGTCACCCTCGATTAGGTCGCGAAAGTCTTGAGCCTCTTTATAACGCTCGGAGCCCTTGTCGATGAGGTCGTTGAGCGCAATGTCTCGCCCCAAAACCACCGGCGGCATTGCCTTGGTCAGCTTTTCACCAACCGAATAAGGCATGGCCAGCACTCGACCGGCGTCTTTTAGCGCCTGCTTTGCTTTAATCGTGCCGAAGGTGACAATTTGGGCGACTCGGTCGTCACCGTATTTGTCAGACACATAGCGGATGACCTCACCGCGGCGACGATCGTCAAAGTCAACATCGATGTCAGGCATCGAAACACGCTCTGGGTTCAAAAAACGCTCAAAGATCAGACCATGCTTAACCGGGTCTAACTCGGTGATGCCAAGGGCATAGGCAACAATCGAACCTGCAGCTGAACCACGACCCGGGCCAACTCGGATGCCCTGAGCACGAGCCCAAGCGATGAAGTCGGCAACCACGAGAAAGTACCCCGGGAAGCCCATCTGCTTGATGACCTCTACCTCGTAAGAGACCTGCTTGGCCTGCGCCTCCGGAATCTCTCCCTTATAGCGACGCTGCATGCCGGCGGCGACCTCTTGTTCAAACCAGCTGGCCTCGGTGTGCCCCTCTGGCACCGGAAAACGCGGCATGAGTTCGCGCTCGACAAACTCTACGTTGCATCGCTCGGCGATAAGCAAGGTGTTGTCACATGCCTCTGGATAGTCGGCAAACAACTCACGCATCTGCTTTGCAGACTTTAGATAAAACTCGTTGGCGTCAAACTTGAAACGGTTTGGGTCCATCAGTGTCGAACCAGACTGCACACACAGCAGAGCCTCATGGGCTGCGGCATCGCCGGCGTGGGTGTAGTGCAGGTCATTGGTTGCCAGCAGGGGCATATCTAGGTCTTTGGCCAGCCTCAGCAGGTCGCTCATGGTGCGACGCTCTATCTCTAGACCGTGATCCATGATCTCGGCGAAGAAGTTTTCTTTGCCGAAGATGTCTTGAAACTCTGCTGCCGCCTTTCGAGCCTCATCATATTGACCGAGGCGAAGCCTGGTCTGCACCTCACCCGAGACACATCCGGTGGTGGCGATGATGCCCTTGCCATATTGGTTCAAAAGCTCGCGGTCCATGCGCGGCTTGAAATAGTAGCCCTCTAGCCAGGCCTTTGATGACATGCGAAACAGGTTGTACATGCCAGCAGTGTTCTCGGCGAACATGGTCATGTGTGTGTATGCGCCACCGCCAGAAACATCGCCTTCGGTCTCGCCGCCGCCACCATTTCCCCAGCGCACCCTGGTGCGCTCTTGGCGCTTGGTGCCAGGAGAAAGGTAGGCCTCAATGCCGATGATTGGCTTGACGCCGGCCGCCTTGGCGGTTTTGTAAAAATCGAAGGCACCATGATTATTGCCGTGGTCACTGATGCCGATTGCCGGCATGCCCTGAGCGGCAACCTCTGTGATTAGAGGCTTAATGCGCGCGGCACCATCCAGCATCGAAAACTCGGTATGCACGTGAAGGTGAACAAATGAGTCGTTGACTTCGCTCATGGCTCTCCCTTCTCAAAAAGCCCTGAAGGCCTTAAAAATCAATACTCGGATGGCAACTGTAACCCAATAATTGGGCTGAAATCAGTTGCCTCGCAGGATGTCGAGCGCCTTTGACAAATCTGCCGGATATTGGCTCTCGAACTCGACAAATTCACCCTTGGTTGGGTGCTCGAAACTCAATTTTTTAGCGTGCAGCCATTGGCGATCAAGCTGCAGCCTGGCCGCAAGCTTTGGGTCGGCGCCATACATCGTGTCGCCGGCAAGCGGGTGTCTAAACGCCGAAAAGTGCACTCGAATCTGGTGGGTGCGCCCGGTCTCGAGAACAACCTCCACAAGCGAGGCTGCACGAAAAGCCTCGAGGGTTTCATAGTGAGTGACCGAATGTTTGCCATCGTTCATCACCGCAAATTTAAACTCCGCCTTCGGGTGCCTGCCGATTGGTGCGTCAAAAGTGCCTGCGAGCGGATCGGCTAACCCCTGAATCACTGCGTGATAAACCTTGTGCACACTTCGGTCTCTAAAGGCCTGCTTGAGGCGCGAATAGGCGACTTCAGACTTGGCAAGCGTCATTAGGCCACTGGTGCCCACATCTAGTCGCTGAACGATTCCCTGACGCTCTTGAGCGCCGGAGGTGGCAATCTGAATGCCCATTGCAAGCAAAGCACCAGGCACAGTCGGACCATCCCAGCCAACTGAAGGATGTGAGGCAACACCCGCCGGCTTGTCGATCACGATGATGTCTTCGTCTTGATAGACGATGTTGAAGCCCTCGACCTCAACCGGCACAATCTCGAGACGATTTTTTACCTCTGGCAAGATAATTTCGAGGTGGGCATCGGCCACCAGTCGATCAGACTTAGAGATAACTTTGCCGTTCATCGATACCAAGCCATCGGCCAACATGTCGGCGCAAACCGAGCGCGACAACCCAAGCAACTTGGCAATGCC
>CAIPNT010000031.1 GCA_903866485.1 uncultured Micrococcales bacterium
AAATTAAGCATCCAGATATGCAACAGCTCGGCGCAAAGGTGCAGCGGCTGGTCTCTTCGAAGCAGGTGCGCTGGCAGTGGATTCCTCGTGAAGAAAACTCACGAGCCGACGCTTTGGCCAATAAGGCAATGGACGAGCAGGCCGACGCAACTGTCTCACTTTTGAAGTCATCGCCACGCTCACCGGTAGCCGAGTTCAACCAGTTAATGCCAAGCTCTGTTCGTGCACCGGGTGATGTCACCGAGCCGCTTACCACCGTCGTGCTGGTTCGTCACGGTCGCACCCACCTTACTGAGAGCAAGCGAATCTCGGGCAGTGGGGGAGAGAACCCCGGCCTAAGCGACCTTGGCCGCAACGACGCACACCAGGTTGCCAAGGCTTTGGCTCAGATCGGCAACTCGGGTCCGTGGGCACACCTGCAGCCGATTTCGGCGATTGTGGCTTCACCAATTCAGCGAACTCTAGACACGGCGAATATCATCTCCAACGAACTAAGCCTCGGAGTCAGCCAAAACCCGAATATCGCCGAAATCTCATTCGGTGATTGGGATGGTCGCACCAACGAGGAAGCGGCCTCGAAGTGGCCAGATCAATGGGCCGCTTGGCGAGGTTCATGGACGGTATCGCCTCCCAACGGAGAGTCACTAGAAGAGTTTGATGCCCGAGTTCAGCGCGGCCGCCGCGAGATTTTGACCGCCAATCAGGGCAAGACCGTTTTGGTTGTCTCGCACGTGATGCCAATCCGCGGTTTTATAAAAGCCTCGCTCGATGCCAATACGCCAGCATATTGGCGTCCGCAAATTTCACCTTGCTCGATCACAATCATCAGATTTTGGGGCGACCAGGCGAGCGAGTTGATCACACTCAACTCAACCGGTCATCTGCAATAGCTGCTGCCCATGGCGTAGTCTTAAGCACGGATGGGTCGGCAAGACGGTCGCGTCAGATGACGAGGAACGTCCGGGCTCCACAGAGCAAAACGGTGGCTAACAGCCACTCGGGGCAACCCGCGAGACAGTGCAACAGAAAGTAAACCGCCGTGCATACGGTAAGGGTGAAACGGTGGTGTAAGAGACCACCAGCGGAGCGTGTGAGCGCTTCGGCTATGTAAACCTCGTTTGGAGCAAGGTCAGATAGAAGACGCTAAGAGCTGCTCGCTCTAGTCTTCGGGTAGGCCGCTTGAGGGTGTCAGCAATGGCGCCACTAGATAGATGACCGTCACCTGCTAGCAGGCACAGAACCCGGCGTAATAGCCGGCCCATCCACTAACTATTCGTGGTCTGAATGCTTCCAGGCCAGAGCTGCGGCGCCAAGGATGCCGGCATTGTTTCGTTTTAGAGCTGGCACAATCTCGGCCCGAAGCTCGAGCTTAGGCAAGAACTCTTGCCACTGCTTGCTTATGCCGCCGCCAACGATAAACAGGTCAGGGCTGAACAGGCGCTCGAGCGTCGAATAATACTTTTGCAGGCGCTCAGCCCATGCGTCGAAATCAAGATTTTCGCGCTCTTTTGCCGAATAGGCCGCCTTGCTTTCATAGTCAACGCAATCGATCTCAAGATGCCCGAGTTCGGCATTCGGAACGAGAACACCATTCATAAACAACGCCGTTCCGATTCCGGTGCCAAGAGTGGTCATGATGACAAGACCGCGACGTTTCTTTCCAGCTCCAAACTTCATCTCGGCAACTCCGGCCGCGTCGGCATCGTTCAGAACGTGCACGTGGCGCTGAAGAACGTTCTCGAACAACCCATCTGCGTCGAGGCCAATCCACTCTTTAGAAACGTTGGCAGCTGACATCGTGCGACCGTGTTGCACCACCGCCGGAAAGCACACTCCAACCGGCAGGGTGGCACGAGCAGGCTTCAAGTCTCGAACTAACTTGGCAACAACCGCAGCGATATCTTTAGGGTGACCGCCCTCTGGGGTCTCATAGCGAACACGGTCGCCAACGAGATTGCCGTTCTTCACGTCGACGATGGCACCTTTGATTCCGGTGACGCCAATGTCGATTCCAATTGCTTTCTTTGCCATT
>CAIPNT010000032.1 GCA_903866485.1 uncultured Micrococcales bacterium
AAAGGGCGACAGTGCAGGCATGCCACACTCCACTCATTGATTATCAGAGGGACGACATTGGCCCAAACAACACAAATTCGCTAGGCGAAGGTTCTGAGAAAACTCTCAGGTTAGCCTTCTGAGTCTACCGTATTTGCCTTTTCTTCAGCAGTTTTTGGCTCTTTTCCAGGCACATAAATCGAAGTCTCGAGGCCAGGGTGGCGGCGAGATTGCATGTTCCAAATCACGATCGCTGCGAGGATGCTCACCAGCGCGCTCCAGATGTTGGTGCGCAGGCCAAGTATGACCTGGCTCGGGTCGATGCGAAGCGATTCGGTCCAGATTCGACCAACCGAATAGTAGGCAATGTAGATGGCAAACAGCTTGCCCCAGCGCAGTTCGAATCTCTTGTCAAGTGCAAACAAAACGACTACTCCGATTAGGCTCCAAATCATTTCATAGAGGAAGGTTGGCTGAAATAGCACGCCGGCTGGCAAACCAACCGGATAGGCCGGATTTGACGAGTCAATTTGAAGACCCCAAGGCAGGTCGGTTGGCACGCCAAAGAGCTCTTGATTGAAATAGTTGCCAAAGCGACCGAGCGCCTGAGCGAGCAGAACACCAGGTGCAACCGCATCCAAGAAAGACCAGAAGCGAACACCGGCGATCTTGCTGCCGATCCATGCGCCAACCAGACCAAAGGCGATCGCGCCATAGATGGCTAGGCCACCCTCCCAAACGCGAAAAATCGCCGAATAGTCTGCCCCGTTATAGAAATAGTCGTTGAAGTGAGTAAGCACATGAAAGACTCGGCCACCGACGATGCCAAACGGTACGGCCCAGAGAGCAATATCGATGGCTACACCGCTGACTCCCCCACGCTTGGTTAGGCGGTGGTTGGCAATCCAGATTGCCAGGATGATTCCGAGCAGAATGAACAAGGCATAGAAGTGAACTCGAAACGGGCCGAGATCAAAATAGCTGATGCTTGGGCTTGGAATGCTGTCCAGAATGTGACTCAAGTTAATCTCCAGGTTGTCGTTTGTTGCTTTAGTTCTTCAGTTTTGCAGAAAGCTCGAGCACTTTTTCGGTAAGTTCTTCGATTCCACCCTGCGCATATGCTCGCACAAAAGCCGAACCAACGATGGCGCCATCCGAATAGCTATTCACCTCGAGCACCTGCTCGGCGGTCGAAATGCCAATGCCTACGGCGGTAGTTGCGGTTTGCGAAGCCTCGCGAACCTTGGCAACCACCTTTCGAGCGTTGGCGTCAACCTCGTCGCGTGCACCGGTGATGCCCATGGTTGATACAGCATAGACGAAGCCCCTGCTGAGGTCGCAGGCGGTTTTCATTCGCTCGGTTGATGAGCTCGGGGTGCCCAAGAAGACACGGTCGAGGTCATACTTGTCAGACACCTCGAGCCACTCGCGAGCCTCATCCGGAATCAGGTCTGGAGTGATCAGGCCTGCGCCTCCCGCGGCAGCCAGGTCGCGGGCAAAGTTTTCGACACCATACTGAAGCACCGGGTTCCAATAGGTCATCACGAGCACCGGTGTGTCAACTTCGGCGGTGATCGCCCTGACCGCATCGAAGGTTTGCTTTAGCTTAAAGCCGTTGCCAAGCGCCTCAAGAGTTGCCTCTTGGATGACCAATCCATCCATGACCGGGTCGCTGTAAGGCACACCGAGTTCAAGAACATCAACACCGTTCTTGCACATTGCAATAGATGCGTCAATTGAATCTTCAAGCGTCGGATAACCTGCCGGAAAATAGCCAATCAAAGAACCGTTGCCGGCCGCCTTATTGGCCTTCAACACCTCGGAGGTTCTGCTGGTCATCTAGGCCTCCTTTTGCGCGTCGAGCAGACCGAAATACTTTCCAGCGGTCTCCATGTCTTTGTCGCCGCGACCGCTGAGGTTCACCAAAATCGAAGATCCAGCCGGCAACTCTTTTCCAAGCTTTACCGAGCCAGCAAGTGCGTGCGCGGTTTCAATTGCCGGGATAATTCCCTCTGTGCGGCTCAGTAGGCGCAGCGCATCCATGGCTTCGGCGTCTGAAATGCCTCGGTATTCGACGCGACCCAGATCTTTGAGCCACGAGTGCTCGGGGCCGACACCCGGATAGTCGAGTCCGGCCGAAATCGAGTGGCTCTCCATGGTTTGACCATCTTCGTCTTGAAGCATATAACTGCGCGCACCATGAAGCACACCCGGACGTCCATAGTTGAGGGTTGCTGCGTGACGGTCGGTGTCCATGCCGTCGCCAGCGGCCTCAAAGCCAAACATCTTGACCTCTTGGTCATCAAGAAACGCATGAAAAAGGCCGATAGCGTTCGAGCCGCCACCAACGCATGCTGCCAGTGCGGTTGGCAAGAATCCAAACTCGTCAAGCATTTGCTGACGGGCTTCGGTGCCTATCACACTGTGAAAGTCTCGAACCATGGTCGGAAACGGGTGTGGACCGGCAACGGTGCCAAGCAGGTAGTGGGTGTTTTCAACGTTGGCCACCCAGTCGCGAAGTGCCTCGTTAATGGCGTCCTTCAGCGTGCGGCTTCCGGTGGTGACCGGCACAACCTCTGCGCCGAGCAGCTTCATTCGGGCAACATTGAGGGCCTGGCGCTCGGTGTCTACCTCACCCATGTAGACCACACATTCGAGGCCAAACAGGGCCGCCGCGGTTGCGCTGGCGACACCGTGTTGGCCGGCACCGGTTTCGGCGATGATGCGCGTCTTGCCCATGCGTTTGGTTAGCAGTGCCTGGCCAATCACGTTGTTGATCTTGTGAGAACCGGTGTGGTTTAAGTCTTCGCGCTTTAGAAAAACGCGGATGTCATTGCCGCAGTGCTGAGCGAAGCGTTTAGCCTCGGTGATGATTGACGGGCGCCCGGTGTAGGTTCGGTGGAGTTCTGCCAATTCGGCAACGAAGCTTGGGTCGGACTTGGCCTGGTTGTAGGTTGCTTCCAGCTCGTCGAGTGCAGCTATCAGCGATTCAGGAACAAAGCGACCACCGAACTCGCCAAAATAGGGCCCGACTTGGCTGCGCAGGTTTTGTTCTGACATGTAAATATCCTAAGAGGCGCTGGCTACTAAAAATGACTCGAGCATTGCTGCGGGGTCATTGGTGACCAATGCCTCGCCAACCAGGGCAACATCTGCTCCAGCCGATCGGTAGTGTGCAACGTCCTTGGCGGTGCGAACCGCCGACTCGGCAACCTTTATAACACCATCGGGAATCAGGTGCACAAGCTTTGAGAATAGGTCTCGATCGGTTTCGAAGGTAGAGAGATCTCGAGCGTTGACACCAACCATTTTGGTATCAAGATCGATGGCTCGCTTCAATTCATCCGAGCTGTGGGTTTCGATAAACGCGGTCATGCCAAGCTCTTCGCTGAATAACTTGAGTCGCTGGATGTCTTTTTGGGCGAGGCCGGCAACGATTAGCAAGACGATATCGGCTCCGGCAGCACGAGCCTCAAGAATCTGATATTCATTGGCGATGAAATCTTTTCGCAGCAGCGGCACCGAAACTTCGGCTCGAACGGCAACAAGGTCTTGCAGCGAACCCTTGAAGCGACGCCCCTCGGTGAGCACCGAAATTGCGGAGGCTCCGTTGTCGGCATAGATCTTTGCCAGACCTGCTGGGTCGGCGATCTCGGCCATCTGACCCTTGCTTGGGCTGGCGCGCTTAACCTCGGCCAGAATCTTTATTTTCTCTGCGGGTGCCAACAAACTGAGAGCGTCGAGCGGTGCAATTTGCGAAAGTGCAGTCTTCTCTACCTGCGCCAAAGATAACGACTGGCGCCGTTCTTCGGCATCGGCTATAGAACCCGCGAAGAGTTCGTCGAGCACTAGTGCTTGCTCTTAGAACCGTTTACGCCGTAGCCGGCGCGCTTAAGAATGAAGCCAAGAACAAGCCCGACCACTGCAAGTGCAACCGATGCCCAAACGAAAGTTGGCTGGTCGAACCAGAACGCTAGTGTTCCTGTGGCGAAGGCAACCATGATTACGATGACCGCTGTCCATGCTGCAACTGAATCGCCGTGACCTGAATCGCCTGCTGGAAGGTTTGCGTTGTTCGACATGATTGCCTTTCTAAAAATCTAACTAAATCTTATCAATCTGTTGGCGCTTATCTGCGCTGAGAGTCCCAAATGCCGATGGCATCTTTTGGCTCTTCGACTTTGCGTGATGACTGCGGAAGCTCGGTTTTTGACTCGCGCTTTGGCCACTTGCCTTCGCCAAGCAAAACTAAGACCTGCGTGGCAATCAAGAGTGCTAGGCCGGCTAAAAACAGGTATGGAGAGTTTTGTGTTGCGGTGGCGATGTTTTTAATGCCGTGCACGGCTGCAATGCCGGTTAGCTGTTCAACCTGCTTGGCCAGTGCACTCACATCTTGAACCTGAATGCGAGTGAAAACCCAGACCAGGGTGACCAGATTTAGGGCACCCACCAAACCGGTAGTGATTTTGCGCGCCCAGGTGCCGACAAAGGCAACAGCAAGAAGTGCGGCAAAGTTCAACATCAACAGAGCAGACAGGTTTGGATAGGTGGTCAGGCCGTCATAGCTAGAGAGAACTACCTTGTCACCGTTTGGATTCATCGACAGCGTGAACCAGTCTTGGCTTGCGCTCACATAGGCAAAGCCCGCAAAGGCAATCCAAAGTGCGAGAATTCTTGCTTTTTTCACGATGCTTTAGGCCTCTCGCCGGTTCATGTGATTGGCGGCGACCACCGCGCGCATCGGGGCTCCGGCCTTGGCGATGGTTTCGGCGTGCTCGGTCTCTGGCACCGAATCGAGCACTATGCCGGCTCCCGCCTGCACGTGGGCCTGCCCGTCGCGAATGAATGCGGTGCGGATCGCAATGGCAACATCGGCGTTGCCGGCAAAGTCGAAATAGCCCACTACCCCACCAAAGATGCCACGGTTCGAGGTCTCGAGCTCATCGATGATCTCGAGTGCGCGTGGTTTAGGTGCTCCGGATAGAGTGCCCGCCGGGAAGGTTGCGCGAAACACGTCAACCGGGGTTTGACCGTCACGAATATTGCCCTCGACGGTTGAAACCAGGTGCATGATGTGACTGAATCGGTGAATTTTCATGAACTCTATAACCGAAACCGAACTTGGCTCACAAACCTTGGATAAGTCGTTGCGTGCCAGGTCGACCAGCATCAGGTGTTCGGCCTTCTCTTTGTTGTCTTCAAGTAGGCCTTCGGCGAGATCGAGGTCTTGCTCAGGGGTCGCTCCTCGAGGTCTAGAACCGGCAATCGGGTGCATCACGGCGTGCTTGCCGGTGACCGTAACCAGCGCCTCTGGTGAAGAGCCAACCACAGCATACTCGCCGTGTTCATCGGTGAAATTGAGCAGATACATGTAGGGGCTTGGGTTTAGGGCGCGCAGCACGCGATAAACGTCAAGGGGTGTGGCGCTCAGCTCGTGGTCAAAACGCTGCGACAACACCACCTGAAAAACGTCACCGATGCGCACGAAGTGCTTTGAGGCCTCAACGGTTGCCAAGAACTGCTCTTTGGTGTCGCGGCTCTTGGTTTGCGCCTGGGTGGTTAAATCAACATCGGCAAGCAACACCTGCGAAGGTTTGAATAGGTCGGCGCGCATTTGGTCGATGCGAACCAGCGCGCTCTCATAGGAGGCCGCCAGGTCAAGTTTGTGCTCGACGAAGATGTTTGAAACCAACAGGATGCTGCTGGTGTGGTGGTCCATGATGACCAGGTCTTGAAACATCGACATTGCCAGAGTTGGGCTGGCAAAGTCTTTTGCCGGTGCCGGGCCAAGCTTCTCAATTTCACGGATGACATCCCAAGCCAACAAACCGACGAGTCCGCTGGTAAGCGGTGGAACTCCCGGCAATGCCTCGGCGGTCCATGCCTGCTGAATCTGGTCAACGGCCTCGAGCACGGTTTCGGCCAACTGCTCTGATTGAGCAGGCAGTGGGCTGAGCCCCTCGGCAGAGTGCCACTGCACCTTTGAACCTTCGCTTTGCAGCAGGGTGCCGCGGTTGTTTACGCCAACAAAGCTGTAGCGGGCCCAAACGCCCTGCTCGGCAGACTCGAGCAAAAAGCTTCCGGTCTTGTCGGCCGCTAGCTTCTCAAAGATAGACAGCGGGGTTTCGGTGGTTGAAAACAGGGTTTCGATAACCGGAACCACACGGTAGGTTTTTGCCAGCTCGGCCACATCAGTGAGCGTGTATTGCACTTTAGGCATTTGGCGCCCCTGAGTCATCTGAGTCGGTCAATTCCACCGCGTTTTGAGCAATGTAAAGCGTGCTCACATCGAAGCAGGAATCGGCGTCGGTGTGGCAGGCCGGCCCGTTGGCGTGCACTTTGATTAACAGTGTGTCGGCATCGCAATCGGCTTCGATCGAAACCACCTGCTGGGTGTTTCCAGAGGTTGCGCCCTTGTGCCAAAGCTCTTGTCGAGATCGCGAGAAAAATACGGTTTCACCCAGATCGATGGTCTGCAGTAACGAGTCATGGTTCATCCACGCCATCATGAGAACTCGTCCGGTTGATGCGCTTTGAATAATCGCCGGAATTAGTCCCTGCTCGTTATAGCTCAGGCTGGTTACCGCTGATTTGTCGAATGGCATGGTTATCTCGTCTCGTATCCGGCGGACTTTAGGGCGTTTTTGGCATCTTGAATTGAAACCGAGCCTTCGTGAAAAATCGATGCGGCCAGGATGGCGTCAGCGCCAGCTGCTGCCGCGTCGGCGAAGTCGGCAGCCTTGCCAGCGCCTCCAGATGCGATGACCGGAATCTTGGCAATCGCCCTAATGTCACGCAACATTTCTTGGTCAAAACCGGCTCGAGTTCCGTCTGCATCAATGCTGTTGACCAGCAACTCACCAGCGCCGAGTTCGATAGTGCGGGCCACCCATTCGAGGGCATCGAGTTCGGTTTCGTTTCGGCCACCGTGGGTGGTCACCACATAACCGGATGGTGTCTTTGGTGAACGCTTGAGATCAAGCGAAATCACCAGCACCTGGTTGCCAAATCGGTTGGCGATGTCGTTTAGTAATTGCGGATTGGTAATTCCGGCCGAGCCGACGCTGATTTTGTCTGCTCCGGCACCGAGCAGTCTCGCCACGTCTTCAACTTCACGGATGCCGCCACCAACGGTTAGCGGAATGAACACCTGTTCGGCACAGGCAGTTACCAAGTCATACATCGTCGAGCGGTTGTCGACCGTGGCGTGCACGTCTAGAAAGGTGAGTTCATCGGCACCATCGGCGTAATAGCGAGCGGCAAGCTCGATTGGGTCACCCGCGTCTCGCAGGTTTAGAAAATTAACACCCTTCACCACGCGACCATCGGCCACGTCTAGGCAAGGAATGACGCGGATCGACAGCGACATTAGATTCTCGCGGCATGAATGGCGCTGACCAAAATGGCTCGAGCGCCCAACTCATAGAGTTCGTCCATCTTTGCGTTGATCTCGTCGGCCTTCACGAGTGATCTCACGGCCACCCAGTCGGTGTCTCGCATCGGTGAAATGGTTGGTGACTCGATGCCTGGTGTGATTGCCGAGGCCTGGGCCACCAACTCTGCCGGGCAGTCATAGTCGAAGATCACGTATTCACGGGCGACCAAGACACCCTGCATGCGGCGCAACAACTGCATGTGGTCGGCCTTGCTGTTTGGCGCCACGATCAGGTTTGCCGAGCTTTGCAAAATCACCGGACCAAAAATTTCGAGGCCGGCCTGGCGCAGGGTGTTTCCTGTAGAAACTACGTCGGCAACGGCATCAGCAACACCAAGGCGCACTGCGACCTCAACCGCGCCGTCAAGCTGAACGAGTTCAACCTCGATGCCTTCTGCCTTCAAGAAGTCTTCGACCAAGTGCGGGTATGCAGTGGCAACCCGCTTGCCTTCAAGGTCCTTTAGGTTCTTGAACTGGCCAACTGGGCCCGCGAAACGAAAAGTTGAACCGCCGAAACCCAGATCGGCGACACTCTCGGCCTTTGAGCGGCTGTCGAGAAGCAAGTCGAGACCAGTGAAACCGACGTCAAGTGAGCCGGCGCCGACATAAGTGGCGATATCACGAGGGCGCAGGTAGAAAAACTCGATGCCGTGCTGCTGGTCGACAACGTGCAGGTCTTTAGGGTCACGGCGAACCGTGTAACCCGCCTCTTTCAGCATCGCGATCGCTGATTCAGAAAGGATGCCCTTATTTGGGACGGCAACTCTTAGCAATGTCGTCTCTTTCTTGGATAAAAGGTTTAGAAGAATCGTTCTAGGTCTTGCAGGGTGATGCCCTTGGCGGCCATCATGACCTGAAGATGGTAGATCAGTTGAGAGATTT
>CAIPNT010000033.1 GCA_903866485.1 uncultured Micrococcales bacterium
CCCGGCTGGCGCGAAGCCTGCGCGGTGACTCGGGCGATTACATCGTGCGAGCGAACGGCGATCACCTGACCATTCGTTGCGCTCTGTAGTGCCTCAGCAGTGTTGGCGTCGTCCAGTTCGGCAATGATCCGTAGGTTGGGGTTTGCGTTGACAGCCTTCACGGCAAGAACCGTAGAGACTACCTTCGCGTCGCCGGTTTCATCTGCGTCCAAAATGATTATCGACTTTGCGTTTGATAGGTTGACGCGCTTTAGGTCGCCGGGGTTGGTTGGGTCACCTGTTCGGGTCACAACCTTGAGTTTGCCCAAGCCCTCGGCGCGAGACTCGATTTCGTCTTGCATAAAGTCGCGAGTCTGCTCAGAGAAGATGACCACGGTGGCCTTGCGAACGTTCGCGTTGGCAACGGCGAGTTCTTTAAGAATCGGGAAGACGCGGTTCGACCAGCCGAGAATCAGCGTGTGGTTGTTCGTGATTACCGGCGACTTGCCCTTGCGAAGTTTCTCAAAGGTGCGAGCAATTAGGCCAACGATGAAACCGGTGACGCTCGCGGTGATGGTGATCGTGACAACCCAATAGAGGACGTTGATTATGCGATCTGCCCAGGTTGGCTCACCGCCCTTACCAAACAGCGTCGCGAACGAACCCCAGAAGGTGTTGAAATCGAGCGGCCCAAGAGGCGCGGTGTCTGGGTTCAAAAGACCCGGCAGCGCATAGAGAGCGTATTTGATGAAGACGAGGATTATCGAGAAGACGATCATGGCCGCAAACATCCAGGCCACGAAGGCACCGCTTCGAGCAATCGAGTTGTCGAAGTTGTAGCGGAACCGGGTCCAGAGCCCAACCTTGGTTGCTTTAGGTGCGCTTATTTCGCCCTGTGCGCCTTGCCCGTATGAACGTTCGTTGTTGTTTTCAGACATGGCAAAAGTTTAGCCCCGCGACCAACTCGTTAGGTAGCGGGGCCTCACTTTTCACTAATTACTACTTATTGAACTACAGCGATACTCCCCGCCTAGTTCACCTTCTGCGCCTTGGTCGCATGAACCTTCCGACACTATGGCTCAACGCTAGTGACTGTTACGCGCACGCCTTCCTTGATCTTGTCGGACTTCTTGGCGACAGAGTTAGTCAGAGTAACCACGGCCCCGGGCTTAGCTGCAGAAATATGAGCACAAACAGCAGCGGCACGGGCATTCGCGATTTTCTTCTGTGCAACACTCAGTTTCTTAGCTGTCGCAAAAGCGTCACACTTGACCGTGAGCAGAAGACCGACGTTCTTAAGTAGCGACGTGACCGCTAGCTTGGTGGTTTTCGAAGGTAACTTCGAGCCCGAAGCAAACCCTCCCACAACGGTTAGCTTCGTTCTTGGAGCCGCGGCGACCACGGTGCCGGTGGCGAGCTTGACCAAAGTCTCGTATCCTGGGCCATTGGTTCCGGTAACCGTTAGAGAAATCACCTTTCCGTGCATGGCATCTGTAAGGTTCAGTGTGGCCAAGTTTGCACCAGTCAACGGAGCGCCGTCAGCGTTCCACTGATATGCAACGGTTGCCAGAGGATCCCAATTCGAGGTTGTCGCCCTCAGACTTGAGCCGACATAGTTGGCGCCGGTAATACCTACGGTTGC
>CAIPNT010000034.1 GCA_903866485.1 uncultured Micrococcales bacterium
AGCTCAAGCAACTCAAACTCTTTAAGCGGCATCGAAACCTTGTTGCCGTTTACGGTCACGATGTGACGTTCGACATCCATGCGAATAGGGCCTGCCTCAAGCAATCCAGTTGAGACCACTGGCGGCTCAACTTTGCGGCGCAAAATGGCCTTCATGCGGGCAAGTAGTTCGCGAGTCGAATAAGGCTTGGTGACATAGTCATCGGCACCAATCTCGAGGCCAACCACCTTGTCAATCTCAGAGTCTTTTGCGGTAAGCATGATGATAGGCACCGACGATGTCTGGCGAATCACTCTGCACACCTCGTTGCCATTGACCTGCGGCAACATCAGGTCGAGCAAGATAATGTCAGCACCCTCAGCCTCAAAGATCTTTAGCGCCTCTGCACCGTCTTCGGCCGCTAGCACCGTATATCCCTCTTTTTCAAGCAGATAGATCAGTGGCTCGCGCAGCGAACGCTCGTCCTCAACAACTAAGACCTTTGTCATTACTCATCCTCTTCTGGGTTTGATTCTGGTGCGATTGGAAGTCGAAGCGTGAAAGTTGAACCTAACCCAGGTCGTGAAAATACCTGGATGTCTCCAAGGTGCGATGCCGCTACGTGCTTGACGATTGATAGCCCAAGTCCGGTGCCGCCGGTTTGGCGAGATCTTGACGGATCGACACGATAAAAACGCTCAAAGATGCGCTCCTGTTGTTCAGGTGTCATTCCGATGCCGTTGTCGGTGACAGCGATTTCGGCTACCCCGCGCTTTTTGCGAAGACCGATGCCGACCTGAGCACCCTGGTCTGAGTAATTGATGGCGTTTTCGACCAAGTTTTTTACGGCGATGGTAAGCATCTCCGCGTCACCCAAGGCTTTGATTCCGGCTGCCGCGTCACTGCTGATTGTGACCTGACGTCGATCGGCAAGAACAGAATTGCGCTCAACCGCCTCGTGAATAATGTCGGCTAGGTCGATTACTTGAGCATTCTTAATCACGTCGGTAGATTGCAACCTCGAAAGCTGGATGATTTCTTGCACCAGGCTGGTCAAGCGCTTTGCTTCTTTGAGCAGGTCGCCTGAGAATTTGCGAACGATGACCGGGTCGTCGGCGGCATCTGAAAGCGCCTCTGAAAGCAGGCTGATTGCACCTATCGGGGTCTTTAGTTCGTGAGAGATGTTTGCCACGAAGTCGCGACGAGTCTCCTCTAGACGTTTGGCCTCGGTTTCATCCTCCACTGTCAACAGCACATTGCCATCTGGAAGGATTGCCGCCCGGGCGCTAACCCAAACCTCGTCACTCTGCAACCCGGTGGCCAGGTAAAGGTCTTCCTCAACCGGCTTGCCTTCAAGACGACACTGATCGACCAGGTCAATAAGCTCTTGGTGTGCCAAAACACGATTCTGAATAAGCCCAAGTGCTTGAACGTTTTTAGTAGCTCGAATAACCGTGTTAGAGCCGTTTAGCATGATTCCGGCCGAGGCCAAGACCTCAAGCAAGTCGGCGGCTGTTGCCGATGGGGAGGTTTGCGACTCATCGGCCAGCGTGGCCTTCGCCGCAACTCTAGAAATGAACCAAAAAAGAAGAGCACCAGCTGCGGCGCTGACCAAAATGGTCAGCGTTAGACTTAGCGCAGTGTTCATAAGGTAAACACTAGGTCATCCCAGGCCCCAAAATGACCTCTACCGTGCGGTAATTACCGCCAAGTTATAGGGTTGTTCTAGTGTTGTTCACCTGATGGTGACAAGGTTTTACCAAGGGAAACAGATAGGAAGGTGCATTGTGCGCGAAGTGTTTCAAAACCAGTTGCAAGAAGTTCAAGGCCGTTTGGTTGAGATCGCCGAAGACACCGTGCGCATCATCGACAAGGCCACCAAGGCATTCGCTTCATCAGACGTTTCTTTAGCTGACGAGGCTATCGCCATCGCCGACGGCTCTGGCAACAAGGCTCTTGCACTTGACGAACTAGTAATCAAGATTTTGGCCCGCCAGTCACCGGTTGCCCGTGACCTTCGCATTCTGGTTTCGGCTCTTCGCATCTCGGCTTCACTTGAGCGAATGGGAGCCCTAGCC
The DNA here is from genome assembly GCA_903866485.1 of uncultured Micrococcales bacterium. Lineage (GTDB taxonomy): Bacteria > Actinomycetota > Actinomycetes > Actinomycetales > Microbacteriaceae > Rhodoluna. The sequence continues at coordinate 2,058 of CAIPNT010000034.1, forward strand.
GGTCACATTGCAGCAATCGCACGCTATCGCTTTCCAGGTTCTGCTGTTCCTGCTGCCCTAAAGCCAACCTTCACCGAGATGGGTGAGCTTGACGTCAAATTGGCCAAGCAGGTTGTTGAGTTGCTAAAGAACACCGACGCAGACTTTGCTCGCCAGATTCAGGCGCAGGATGCCCGCGTTGACGAACTTCACCGACACGTATTTGACGTTGTGCTGGGCGACGACTGGAAAGAGAACGCGATGTTTACCGTTGACGTGACCCTTGCCAGCCGCTATCACGAGCGCTTCGCCGACCACGTCGTCGACATCTCGACCAAGGTCAGCTACCTGACCACCGGCGACTGGGCCGAAGTCGAATAAAACTCGATTAACGATTAACCAGAAATGGCCTCCCGTTCGGGAGGCCATTTCTCTTGGACTGCTATTTGACGGCAGCCCAAAGAAGTTTGGTGAATCTACTTCTTGGCGCCCTGCGCAGCAACCGCAGCAGCGCCGGCGGCAGCAGCCTCAGGGTCAAGATACTCCCCGCCCTTGACAACCGGTTTGAAGTTTTCATCCAGGTGGTAAACCAAAGGTATGCCGGTCGGAATGTTTAGCTCGGCGATGTCTTCATCTGATACGCCGTCGAGGTGCTTGACCAGTGCACGCAGCGAGTTACCGTGCGCAGTCACCAAAACCGTCTTGCCACTCTTTAGGTCGGGCTGGATGTCTGACAACCAGAATGGAAGCATTCTCTCGAGAACATCCTTGAGGCACTCGGTCTTTGGCACATTGCCACCCAGGTCGGCATAGCGCTCATCGTGTGCCTGAGAATACTGGTCATTGTCATCGATTGGCGGTGGCGGAACATCGAAGCTGCGTCGCCAAGTTTGAAACATTTCAGGACCGTACTCGGCCAAGGTCTGAGCCTTGTCTTTGCCCTGCAGTGCGCCGTAGTGGCGCTCATTTAGGCGCCAGTCACGCTTGACATCAATCCAGCTGCGGTCGGCAGCGTTTAGTGCAATGTGTGCAGTGTTGATGGCGCGCTTCAGGCGCGAGGTGTAAAGCAAATCTGGCTTGATTCCAGACTCTGACAATAGCTCCCCGGCACGCTTCGCCTCGGCACGACCCTGGTCGCTTAGGTCTACGTCAACCCATCCGGTAAAAAGGTTTTTCTGGTTCCAGTCACTGTTGCCGTGACGAAGCAGAATCAATGTGTATTTTGCGCTCATAAGTCGAGTTTACTTTGAAGATGCCACTCGAAGCCCCGAGTTTTAGCGTAATTTGAACTTGTGGCAGCTAAAAAGCCGATGGGAAACGTAACCCGAGGCACAACTAATCCGAATCGACTTCGAAGAGTCGATCGTTATATCGCCAGCCTGCCACTGATGAGGCATAAGGCACATCCCCTGGTCGTCGATCTTGGGTTTGGCGCTAGCCCAATTACTGCGGTCGAACTGCTCGATCGGCTTTTGAAAATCAACCCCAACACCCAAGTGGTTGGCATTGAAATTGAGCGTGAGCGGGTTGAGCGCGGGCTATCGGTGGCAACTAAAAACTTGCACTTCACCCATGGTGGCTTCGAAACCCCGCTGCCCTCACACCTAGACGCGCACGCGACCGTGATTCGGGCGTTTAACGTCTTGCGGCAGTATGACGAGGGTCAGGTTTTCGAGGCTTGGGCGACCATGCAGTCTCGATTGACCGATGATGGCCTGCTAGTTGAGGGCACCTGCGATGAAATTGGTCGGCTCTCAAGCTGGATCACGCTTAACCGCCACGAACCAATGCTGTTTACGATTTCAATCAGGCTCAAGGGGCTTGAGTTGCCGAGCAAGGTGGCCGAGCGCTTGCCGAAGGCTTTGATTCATCACAATCAACCGGGCGAGCGCATTCACGATTATCTGCAGGCCTTGGATGCCGTCTGGCGCGCCAATGCCGGTCTCGGCATATTCTCACCGTTGCAGCGCTGGGTAGCGTGTTGCGAGGAGATGGCCAACTCAGGATGGCCGATTGTAATCGACCGCAAGCGTTGGAAACTTGGTGAGCTCAGCGTTGACTGGAACGCGGTGGCACCAACGGCCAACTAGCGCTATTTTGTCGTCAATCCCTTTGAAATCTGACCGATCACCGAAACTCGAACGCTGTCAGGAAGTGGGGCGATCACGCTTGAAGCAACAGCTCCCTGGGCATCCTGACGAACCAGGTAACGGGCCACAGCTCGGGCAAGTTTGTTGTCGTCGCCGCCAAGACTGATGGTGACCGGATAAACCGCGCCATAAGGCGGAGCCTGGGTCTTGTCAGCGGTTGCTGCGGCGGTGTTGTCTGCACCGCGCTGAACACCGGAAACATCTGGCACAGCAGAATCCTTTGCCGGGTCGCTTCCAACAGTCACTGAAACCAGAGCCGAGTAGGCAATCAGAGCGTTTGAGAATGAGGTGATTGCTATGTCACCCTCGGCCATCTTGGTCAGGTAGGCGCCAGAGTCATTTGGCGACACCTTCGCCAAGGTTGGGTTTAAGGTCACACCCTTGACTTTGAACCAGGTTGACAGGGCGTCAATCTCGTTTTGCTGCGGAGTGCCAACAACGTGGATTGGCTCCGAAGGCAAACTGGTGTCTGGGTTAACTCTTGCGATGCTGGCATCAGACCAGTTGGTGATTTTGCCGCTGAAAATATCGGCGATGTTTTGCGGGGTCAGGTTTAGAGTCTGGGCGGCACTCAACGAGTAGGCGACCACGCCAGCATTGTATGCAAAAGGCACGGTCAAGAATGACTTATAGCCAGCTGGCGCCTGACCATCTAGCGCGATTGCGGCGTTAGCGGTGGCATCATTGGCGGCAACCTTGGTTAGGGTCATGCCCTTGCAAGCGGCAGCGATTGAAGTGACCCAACCATCGACCAGGTCTGACAGGGCTGCAGGGGTGGCAACGTTGAGGTTTCCATCAACACAGGTGACGGTGCGCTCTGCCTGGGCGGCTGCAATCTCAGGAGGCATCGGCGGGTCACAGGCGGCAAGCCCGAGGGTGACCAGCACTGCCAGACCGGTGGCTACGATCTTTTTTGCAAACACGATTTCTCCTGAATTACTTGTTGTGTTTTTTGTTTTTCAAACGAGCAGAGAGCGCAACCGTTGCTGGTTGCGCTCTCGCTCTTAGCTTTGAAGCTGATTAGCCAATCTGGTCAATCAGGTCTAGAGCCTTTGCCTTCAGCGATCCACTGATTGCAACGTAGCTTAGGCCAGCTGCGTTGGTTGGAGCACATGAAGTAACGAAGTCCTTCAAGAAGCCCTTCACGTCAGCGTTGCCGTCCTTGCGAGCAAGTGCGTATGACACTAGAGAAACTGAGTAGCCGCCACGAACCGGAGACTTGTAGTCGAAGGTTACGATGCCGTTGTTAGCTACGTGCTGAACCGAAAGGAAAGCTGCGGCTGAACGCACGTCTGGGTGGATGTACTGACCAGAACCGTTTAGAACTGATGCATAGGTTAGACCGTTTGCAACTGCGTCTGAAAGGTCACCGTAACCAAGAGCACCAACGGTGTTCTTTACTGCGGTTGCAACACCGGCACCACCGGTTGCCGCGGTTCCAACTACACCAGGAATGGTGTTGAAGGTTGAAACTGACTTCCAAGCGCCGCCGGCGATCATGCCTAGGTAGTTGGTGAAGTTCTGTGAGGTACCCGATGAGTCGCCACGGTAGATCGGCTGGATAGCTAGGTTAGGTAGCTTTACACCCTTGTTGAGCTTGGCAATGGCTGCATCGTTCCAGGTCTTGATCTGACCTAGGTAGATGTTGCCGATGGTAGGGCCATCAAGGTTGATCTTCTTTACGCCAGGAACGTTGAAGTCAAGTGAGATTGGGCCACCAACAACTGGAACGTAGACGAAGTTTGAAGGCTGGGTGCCTGCGGCATAGGTGCCGTCTGACATGCCGAAGCTGGTGGTTCCAGACTTGAATGCAGTGCGGCCTGCACCTGAACCAACGCTTGCATAGGTTAGGTCTGCGCCCGAGTAGTGGGTCTTGCAAGCCTGCATGATGTTGTTAGCGAATGATGAACCTGATGCGGTTAGTGAACCCTTAGCCATAGCTGCTGGGCCGGTTAGACCTACGGTTGCAACCAAAGCCACTGCGGCTAGAACGCCTGCGAGTGAACGCTTCATTTATTTCTCCTTGTAAGTTTGGATGTCCTTCGACCTTTTCATTACAGAACATCGAAGTTAACCCGGTTGATTAACCTAATGTCTAGAAGGCGACGCGAAGGTTAACTTTAGGTTGACGATTTTTAGCCGAAGTGGCCGTTCACATAGTCGTTCGTTCGAGGGTCGATCGGCTGGTCGAAAACCTGCTCGGTGGCACCGAACTCAACCACGTGGCCAGGGTTGCCGTCTTCTGACAAGAAGAAGGCGGTCTGGTCGGCAACGCGCTGTGCCTGCTGCATGTTGTGAGTCACGATGACGATTGTCATTTGTGGTGCTAGCTCGAGAATGGTCTCTTCAACACGACGGGTTGAGCCAGGGTCAAGGGCAGAGCAAGGCTCATCCATGAGCAGCACTTCTGGACCCATGGCCAATGATCGGGCGATGCAAAGACGCTGCTGCTGACCTCCCGATAGCGATAGGGCCGGGTCGTTTAGACGATCTTTCACTTCGTTCCAGATGGAGGCGCGGCGAAGCGAGGTTTCAACCAACTCTTCGGTGTTCGGGTTGTGGCGACCCGAAAGCTTGAGCCCCGAAAGCACGTTCTCCTTGATCGACATGGTTGGAAACGGGTTTGGCTTCTGAAATACCATGCCAACCTTTAGGCGCACTTTCACTGGGTCAACACCCTCGCCGTAAATGTCTTCACCATCAAGCAGCACGCGGCCACCGAAACCAGCTGACGGAATCAGCTCGTGCATGCGGTTGAGTGTGCGAATGAAGGTTGACTTGCCACAGCCTGATGGGCCGATAAGTGCGGTCACCTGGTTGCTTGGAAACTCGAGGTTCACATCCTTGAGAACGTGACGCTCTCCGAACCAAACGTTAACGTCTTCGGCGCTGAGAATGTAGTTGCGGTTGCTCATCGATGGTCCTTACTTTCGAGACTTCGTTTTGGTGCGGCTGGCGGTTCGGGCTGCGATAAACAAGATCGCAACGATGATCATGACGACAAGGGCGGCACCCCAAGCGCGTTGGATGGCCACCGGATAACCAGAACCGATGAAACCGAAGAGGTAGGTAGGCAGCGTGCCCATCTGGCCTGAGAACACATTTAGGTTGGTGCGGTCGGCTGCGAAGGTTGTAATAACTAGCGGAGCAGTCTCACCGATAACACGTGCCACACCAAGCAAAACCGCGGTGGTGATGCCCGAACGAGCGGCAGGCAAAGTCACCTGTACAAACGCTCGCCAAGCCGGAGCACCAAGTGCAAGCGCACCGTTTCGAAGTTCACTTGGCACTAGGCGAAGCGACTCTTCGGTTACGCGAGCCACGGTAGGAAGCATAAGTGGCAGCAGCGCAAGCGAACCGGTCCAGCCGGCATAACCGGTGATGCCTGAGGCAATAAACACCGCATAGATGAACAAACCTGACACAACAGATGGCAGACCCGACATGGCCTGAAGCAGTGTGCGAATCATGCTCTTGCTCTTGCCCTGGGTTTCGGTTAGATAGACCGCGGTTGCAAGGCCGAGCGGAACTGTGACAATGGTGGTCAAACC
>CAIPNT010000035.1 GCA_903866485.1 uncultured Micrococcales bacterium
CTTTAACACGATCTCCAAAAGCTTCGACTGCCGCAGATGAGTATGCAGTGAAAGCTTCAACAGTTGCTCGGTTAGCCCAACCACCTTGATCTTGAAGCGGCTGCGGCAGATCCCAGTGATATAGGGTCGCCAAAGGCTTGATGCCGTTAGCCAAGAGAGCGTCAATCAGCCGGTTGTAGAACTCGAATCCTCGTGGCTCAGCCGTCGAATCACCCAAGGGAAATAGCCGTGGCCAGGCGATAGAAAATCGATAGGTGTTGACACCCAACTGCTTCATAATCTGGATGTCTTCTTCGAACCGGTGATAGTGGTCGCAGGCCACGCCTCCGTGCTCCGAATTGGCTACCTTGCCGGGGGTCGCACAAAAGCGATCCCAGATGCTTTCGCCTCGGCCATCTTCGAAAGCAGCACCCTCGATTTGATAACTCGAAGTGGCCACTCCCCAGTTGAAGTCTTTTGGAAATGCCTGCATTACCCCTTCACCGCCCCATCCATAACTCCGCCAACCAGTCGTTTACCTACAAAAATGAAAAGCAAAAGCAATGGCGCAGTTGCCATGAATGCGCCACCCATGTTTAATGCATAGTCGAGCGTGTAGCTGCCCTTCAGCTGGTTGATTGCAACCTGAACCGTGAAATTTGCGGGAGTTTGCAAAACCAGTAGTGGCCACAAAAAGTCATTCCATGAGCCGAGAAACGAGAAGAGTCCGAGCACCAAAGCGCTCGAGCGGATGACCGGAAACACAATTCGCGTGAAAGTTCTAAGCACGCCAGCGCCATCGAGGCTGGCAGCTTCTAGAAGTTCGTTTGGCACCTGACTGTCGATGATTTGGCGCATCCAAAACACACCGAAGGCCGTGATTAGCGCTGGAACAATCAAGGCATAAAGGGTATCGATCCAGCCTAGATTTCCCATCAAAATAAACATCGGGATAATTCCGAGCTGACTCGGAAGCATCATGGTGCCGATTATTACCAGAATCAACACCCGGCGGCCTTTGAAGTTCAGTTTTGCGAAAGCGAAGCCGGCTAGACCACAGAAGAAAACCTGCGCCGCCGCCACCGAAATGCCAACAATCAGAGTGTTAAGCAGCGCCTGGTTGAAGGGCACCGCCTTATAAACATCGGCCATGACCTTCAGAAAACGTGGACCGGGAACCAGTGATGGCGGGATTCTTGAGATTTCGTCTGACCCGCTGGATGCAACAACGAACATCCAATAGAACGGAAACAGCGAAACGAATCCGATGGCACCCAAAAGCAAATAGCTCAGCGGCGAGAGTCTCTTGGACATCTTCTTCTGACGACGAATCGGCTTCAAGAACTTCAAGGTTGCATTGGTCATTTGTTACCCTCGCTCGCGATTCGGCGCGTCAAGAAGAAGTTGATCAGCGAAATAATGAGCACGATTATGGTGATGGCAATGCCAATGGCCGCTGCGTAACCGTACTTATGTTCAACAAACATCTGCTCAAACAAGAACAGCGTTAGCGTTGAGAACTGTCGACTGTCACCGCCGTTGAAATTGCCTGAGAGTGTTAGCGGCTCGGCAAACACCTGAAGGCCTCCAATTGTGCCGACGATGATTACGAAGGTTATGGTGTTGCGCAAACCAGGTATGGTCACATACCTAAATTGCTGCCAGCGGCTGGCTCCGTCGAGTTCTGCCGATTCGTATAGCTCGTTTGGAATGGCCAACATAGATGCCAAGAAGATTAGGGCGTTGTAGCCCACCCAGCGCCAAGTAATCATCGTGGCGATTGCTATGTGACCAGCCAGCGTGTTTGAAATGAAGTCGATGTGTGGAAAACCCATCGCTCCAATGATCACGTTGATCATTCCGAAATCACGACCAAAGAGCTGACCAAAAACAATCGCAACTGCCAGCACCGAGGTGATGTTCGGAATCAAAAGCAGGGTGCGCCAGAAGATTGGCGCCTTCAACTTTGGGTTTCTCAGGATGCTCGCTATAAGCAAAGCCAGAAGCATCTGAGGAAAAGTCGATAGTGCCCAGATGCTGAAAGTGTTGCCGGTTGCCTGCCAAAAGCGATCGTCGCTAAACAAGTTGGTGAAGTTGTCAAACCCAATGAATCTGGTGTCTCCCAACGGGTCCCAAGAGAAGAATGCGATGTATGTCGAGAACGCCACCGGCGCAAGCCCGAACACCAAAAACATCAAGAAGAATGGCGAGATAAAAAGGTAGGCCCATTTTGACTCGTGCCGCTTTAGACGGCCCAGCTTTCTTGGTGCGTTGGTGCTCGGACTGCGCCAAGGATTAGGCGACCGGAGCGTTGCATTTGACATTCAACTAGCCTTTGGCTCGTTATCCGACGGTCTTTTTAATCTCAGAAAGCGCCTGCTGCCAAGCTGCGGCAGCCGATTGTTTCTTGAGTGCGATTCTAGAAAGCGCCTGGCCAAAGATGTTGTCAATTTGGCGCTGCTGGCGTCCCTCAAAAATAGGCTTCAGAGCAAGCGCACCCTTGGTGTAGATGGCTCCCAGCGGGGCGTTGCTGAAGAACGGATCAGTGTAGTTAGCAACCGCTGGATCGTTATAGATCGATTTGGTTGATGGAAACAAACCATAAGCCTTGAAAACTCGCAGCTGCATCTGTGGAGACAGGTACCACTTGATGAAGTCCATTGCCTCTTGAGGGTGCTTTGCAGAAACCGGGATGGTTAGTTGGCTACCGCCGATGTTTCCACCGCCACCTGGAAGCGACGCAATGTTCCACTTGCCCTTGGTGCCTGGCGCCTGCTGCTTGATGTAGTCAAGCATCCAAGCCGGGGCAATCACGGTGGCAAAGGTGCCCTTGTTCATACCGACGTTCCAGTCAGAAGTGAACTGTGAAATGTTGCTGCCGATTCCAGCAGCTAGAGCGTTTGAAGCGCCATTGAATGCCGACTTTACCTGTGGGTTGGTTGAATAGATCAAGCCACCGCTTCGGTCATAGTACTTTTGAGTTCCCTGGTTCAAAATGGCTGCAAAAATCGTTCCCGAGTTGTCGATGAAGGCCTTCTTAGTCTTGGCCTTGTATTGCTGACCGACCTTTGTGTAGGCATCCCAGGTTGGCCAGAGTGCAGAGACTTTGGCTGGGTCGGTAGGCAGACCTGCCGCCTTGAACAAGTCGGTGCGGTAGGCGATGGCAGCGCCACCAACGTCAGTTGGGATGCCAATTACCGAACCATTGTCGGCAACGCCCTGCTCCCAGCGCCAGTCGAGGTAGTCCTTCTGCATGTCGCTGGCACCAAGGGTGCGAAGGTCGGTGAAGTACTTCGGGTATGAACGGAAGTAACCCGAGTATGAAACCTCTACCGCCGCGATGTCTGGAGTGTTCTTGGCAAGCATCGCAGTGATCAGTGAGTTGTGGTGCGGGTCTAGCTCTGACTTCTTAACGACGATGTTGATGTCTGGGTGAGCCGCCTCATACTCGGTGACGAGTTCGGGCCTGATCACGTTGCCAAATGACCAGATGGTGATTGTGGTCTGCGAGGCCGCCTGGGCCGCAGAGAACTGACCGAGGCCAGCTGAAAGGGCAGCAATTGCCGCCACTGCCTTTAGGGTCTTTGAAAATTTGATCACGCGAGTCTCCTTGTCGGTTTGAAGACCCGGATGGCTGTGTGCGCAACCATCCGGATCTAAATAACCTGCTTCATCTCAAATAGGTCTACCGAGAAAACTTGTTCACCTTTAGCGTGAAACCGATTTCGCGATAACGACATTAGACCAGACATTCTTTGCTCAAATCAAGCAAATAAACCGTGAAACCGATTTCGTTATTAGTTCGTTATCGGATTGCCAGACTATTTATAGAAAGAAGTTCAACTGGGCAATAGTCTTATTTTCAGATCGATAAACCTCGGGTTTCGTGTGCGCAAAACCTGCTTCGCCAACTTGAAAAGTAAGTGAGCCCCATGCGCATCAATAAGTATTTGGCTGGCACCCTTGCCCTCAGTGCGATTCTGACTCTAGGAGCCCAAATGCCGGCAACTTCTGCTGCACCGAAAATGACCCTGCTCTGGTCTGAAGACTTCAACGCCAAGGCCGGAACAACTGTCTCGAACAAAAATTGGAACTTCGACATTGGCGATGGCACCGAAGCTGGCATTCCAGGCTGGGGCAACTCAGAACGCGAGTATTACATTCAATCTGCTATCAAGCAGGATGGAAAAGGATCTGCAGTCATAACGGCAAAGCGCATGCCGGTTGCGGCCAATGGCCAGACCTCGGCGGCAAATCCATACGCTTGTTATTACGGCACTGCGTGCGAATGGACAAGTGCCAAGATTACGACCCTTGGCAAGGTCGGGTTTCAGTACGGTCGAATGGAAGCGCGCATAAAGATGCCTAAAGGCATTGGCATGTGGCCGGCTTTCTGGATGCTCGGGTCTGACATAAAAACAAACCCTTGGCCAGCCTGTGGTGAGATTGACATCATCGAAGCTAAGGGCGCTAGCCCAAAGACGGCTTTTGGCACTGCGCACGGGCCGGGTTATTCGGGTGGCGACGCAATCGGCAGCCTAACTGCAATGAAAACTTTCAACTACAGCGGTTTCAACACCTATGCGGTCGACTGGAAGCCAGACCAAATTCAATGGCTGCTCAACGACAAGGTCTACTTCTCGCTGCAGAAAGCTGATGTGGGCACCAACGATTGGGTGTTCAACAAGGAGTTCTATTTGATTCTCAACTTGGCAGTGGGCGGGCAGTTCACGGGAGAGATTGATCCAGACCTAAAGTCGGGTTCGATGTCGATCGACTGGGTTCGTTACTACTCGGTCGATGGCGTTGGAAAGGTGACCCGTTACTAATGAAACTTCGAGCGCTTTTAACTGCTGGCCTAATGGCGAGTCTCTTGGTCTCGATCAGCCAACCGGTCGCGGCAACGACGGCGGCCAAAAAGCTGCTCTGGTCTCAAGAGTTCAATGACGCAGCCGGAACAGCCCCAAACCCTAAGTATTTCGGCTATGACCTCGGTGGAGGCGGCTGGGGCAACAAAGAGATGCAGTGGTACAACCAGGATTCGGTTCAAACCAACGGTGCCGGGCAACTCGTTATAACCGCATCAAAAATTCCACCGACTAACCCGGGCGACCTGCCATACGGCTGCTTTGGTGATTGCCAGTATTTCAGCGGCAGAATCAACACTCAGGGCAAGGTCAGTTTTAAATATGGGCGACTCGAGGCCCGAATTCAGATGCC
>CAIPNT010000036.1 GCA_903866485.1 uncultured Micrococcales bacterium
GCCACCGTAGGTTCTGCAACCGCAGCAGGTTTTGCCGTTTGGATTACCACCACCACGCTGCTAGGCATTCTGTCTGGTTTGATCGTGCTTTCCCGCAAGGCTGAGAAGGCTGCCTACGCTCAAATTGAGGGTCAGGCTGGAGCTGTCAGCGCGGTCTTACGCTCAGCTTTGCGTCGCGGATGGCGTGGCAGTGAGGTTCCGATTGCCGTAAACCGAAACCAGGACGCCGTTTATCGAGCAATCGGTCCGGCAGGCGTGGTCTTGATTGGCGAGGGGGCTCGCAGCCGAGTGCAGCCAATGCTTGAAGACGAACGCCGCAAGGTTCAGCGCGCTGTGCCCGGCGTGGAGGTCAAGTTTATTTGGGTTACCGGTGATGCCGAAGCTACCAAGCTGGTGAAGGTGCCATCGACACTGCTCAAATTCAAACGAGTGCTGAATCGCAATGAGGTCGCTGTCGTTGACAAACGTCTATCAGCTCTGTCAACCTCACTGCCAATTCCAAAGGGAATTGACCCGAAGCGCATGCGCGCTCAGCGCCGCTAGAGCTCAGCGACGAACCAGTACTGTTTGAGCCGCCTTGTCGTGCAGGCCACGGTTATCGGCGTCCCAGATTGTTGCCGGGATAACCAGCAAAATCAACGAGGTGCGAATGAGAGAGCGCCAGAGACCTACGTAACTGCCGCTTAGACGTTTGACCTGAATGCCTACTATTCTGTGGCCGATGCTATAGCCAACAGTGGCAACCAAAAGCCACTGCTGCAGACCAAAAACGACGAGTGTCATGGTGTCAGAGCCTTTGAAAAAAGCCTGAGCAATCAAGAGCGAAATGCTCCAGTCAATAAAGAGTGCGATCACTCTTCTGCCAACCTTGGCGAGGCTGCCCGAACCCGATTGCGGAAGACCCAGACGCTGCCCGGCCCACTGTTGTGATGTGCTCATAAAATCCAGAGTAGGCCAAAGTTTTACATTCACGAAACATAGTTGGAACGCCCTCGATGCCCATTGCTCGCTAGAATAAAGGGGATGGTTTAATGATGCCCATCCAAATCCAATTGAAGGGAAATCCCCTATGTTCAAGACTGCCTCAGAAGTTGTCGCCTACATCAAGGAAAACGACGTAAAGTTCCTTGATGTTCGCTTCACTGACCTTCCTGGTGTTCAGCAGCACTTCAACCTTCCAGCCGCAATGATCGATGAGCAGTTCTTCATCGATGGTCAGCTATTCGACGGTTCGTCAATCCGCGGTTTCGCGTCGATTCACGAGTCTGACATGCAGATCATCCCTGACGTAACTACTGCCTACCTTGACGCATTCCGCGCCGAGAAGACCCTCATCATGATTTTCGACATCTACAACCCGCGCAACGGCGAGATCTACGGTCGCGACCCACGTCAGACCGCTCGCAAGGCGCAGGCATACCTAGCAAGCACCGGCATCGCCGACACCGCATACTTTGCTCCTGAGGCCGAGTTCTTCATCTTCGATGACGTGCGCTACGAATACAAGCAGAACGGTTCAATGCACTTCGTTGACTCAGACGAAGCGGCTTGGAACTCGGGTCGCGACGAGCGCGTCAACGGTCAGGGTGGAAACCTTGCCAACAAGACCCCTTACAAGGGTGGCTACTTCCCAGTTACCCCAGTAGACAAGCACGCAGACATGCGCGACAACATCGTTCTCGAGCTAATCGCTGCAGGCCTTGAGGTCGAGCGCAGCCACCACGAGGTTGGCACCGCCGGCCAGGGCGAGATCAACTACCGCTTTGACACCCTTCTTTCATCAGCCGATGACATCTTGAAGTTCAAGTACATCGTAAAGAACGTTGCAGAGCAGTGGGGCAAGGTTGCTACCTTCATGCCTAAGCCTCTATTCGGTGACAACGGTTCAGGTATGCACGTTCACATGTCGCTGTGGAAGGAAGGCAAGCCTTTGTTCTACGACGAGTCAGGTTACGGTGGTCTTTCAGACATCGCTCGCTGGTACATCGGCGGTATCCTCAAGCACGCTCCATCATTGCTTGCGTTCACCAACCCAACCGTCAACAGCTACCACCGTCTAGTTCCGGGCTTCGAAGCTCCAGTAAACCTTGTTTACTCGGCAGGTAACCGTTCGGCTGCTATCCGCATCCCGATGACCGGAACCAACCCGAAGGCAAAGCGCATCGAGTTCCGCGCTCCTGACGCCTCATCGAACCCTTACCTAGCCTTCGCAGCGATGCTTATGGCTGGTATCGACGGCATCAAGAACCGCATCGAGCCACACGAGCCTGTTGACAAGGACCTATACGAGCTGCCACCAGAGGAAGCAAAGTTGATCCCACAGGTTCCTGGAAACCTTGAGGATGTTCTAAAGGCTCTTGAGGCTGACCACGACTACCTACTTGAGGGTGGCGTATTCACCAAGGACCTTATCGAAACTTGGATTGACTACAAGCGCGTTCACGAAATTCAGCCGATCGCACTTCGCCCTCACCCATACGAGTTCGAGCTCTACTTCGGCGTCTAATCGTTGAAATAGGCAAAAGAAAAGGACCCCATCGAAAGGTGGGGTCCTTTTTTATTTCAGTAGATATCAGGGTTAGGCGCTTTTAGGCTTCGGCAAGGCCTGCGAAAAACAGGCGCTCATAGACCGCCCTCGCTCGTCTGGTGAAGGAAAGGTAGTCTTCTTCGAGTTTCGAGGCAGAATCCGGCGGATACTCAAGAATGCGCGCCATGCCATCGAGTTGTCGGCGATCTGTGGGCAACACATCCGTGCGCTTATTTGCCCAAAGCACAGAGGCCGAGCGCACTCTGGTCGAGAATAACCAAGCTTCGGCGAGCACCCTCGCATCATGCTCTTTGATTAGCCCCTCGCTTACACAGGCATTGAGAGCTTCAAGCGTTTTTGGCGTTCGAATGCTCGGATGCCCGTTGCCATGCTTGAGTTGCAGCAGCTGTACCAACCACTCAACGTCACTGAGCGAGCCGCGACCGAGTTTCATGTGCCGACGTGGGTCGGCGCCCTGTGGCAGGCGTTCGGTCTCCATACGAGTCTTAATTCGACGAATCTCGGCCACGGCAGACTCGGGCAACTCGCGCGGATAGCGATATTTATTGATCAGCTCTAGAAATGCCGAAACCAATTCGGCGCTTCCGGCAATTGGTCTGGCACGCAGCAGGGCCTGTGCTTCCCAGGTGTCTGACCAGCGCTCGTAGTAGGCGGCATAAGATTCGAGCGATCGAGCGTTTGGCCCCTTCTTGCCCTCTGGGCGAAGGTCTAGATCGAGTTCAAACTCCAGTAATTGATCTTCCGCCAGACGCTTGAGCTCCGAAATGATGCGCTCTGCAGTCTTCTGGGCCAACTCGGGGATGATGCCTGGCAGGGCCCGATAAACAAACATGAC
>CAIPNT010000037.1 GCA_903866485.1 uncultured Micrococcales bacterium
CGGCGCGGTCATCTTGGCCAGCAACCACCTGTCGTTTTCCGACTCAATCTTTTTGCCGCTGATGAGCCGTCGCCCGGTGGTCTTCTTGGCCAAGAGTGAATACTTCACGGGCAAAGGTTTGAAGGGCGCGCTTACTCGTTGGTTCTTCAAGTCAACCGGTCAGCTTCCGATTGACCGCTCGGGCGGCAAGGCATCCGAGGCTTCACTAAACACCGGACTGAGCGTGCTTGGCCAGGGGCAGGTGCTTGGCATCTATCCTGAGGGCACTAGAAGCCCGGATGGTCGCCTCTACCGCGGTCGCACTGGAATCGCCCGCATGGTGCTCGAGGCAAAGGTGCCGGTCATCCCAGTTGCCATGATTGACACCGAAAAAGTGCAACCAATCGGTCAGCGCCTGCCAAAGATTCGCCGAATCGGCATCGTGGTTGGCGAACCCCTAGATTTTTCGCGATTTGACGGCATGGAGGGCGATCGCATCGTTCTTCGCGCGGTCACCGACGAGATCATGTACGAGCTGAGACAACTCAGCGGGCAAGAATACGTGGATGCATATGCGTCTTCGGTTAAAGAAAAACGCGCTCGTCTAGCTCGCTAGACCGGCCAGGTAGGAAACCACTATGAATGAGCCAGTAGTAAACGCAGACCCAGCAGTCATCGCGGGTCTCGACCACTATTTGACCCTGCCTGCAAAGCAACAGCCAACCTGGCCTGATGCTGCCGAGGTTGCCGCGGTTCGTGCCGAACTTTCGGTTCTGCCCCCACTGGTATTTGCCGGTGAGGTTGATATTCTGCGGGCTCGTTTGGCCGAGGCTGCATCGGGTAAGGCGTTTTTGCTTCAGGGTGGTGACTGTGCCGAAACCTTCGCCGATGCCACTGCCGATCGAATTCGCAACCGGGTAAAGACCCTGCTGCAGATGGCCGTGGTTTTGACCTACGGTGCATCCATGCCGGTTATCAAGATGGGCCGCATGGCCGGTCAGTTTGCGAAGCCGCGCTCGAGTGACTCAGAAACCCGCGGCGATGTGACCCTCCCTGCATACCGCGGTGACATCGTCAACGGCTATGACTTCACCGCCCAGGCTCGCACCCCAGACCCTCGTCGCATGCTAAAGGCCTACAACACCTCGGCCTCGACCCTAAACCTGATTCGCGCCTTCACTCAGGGTGGTTTTGCTGACCTGCGCTCGGTGCACGAGTGGAACCGTGGCTTTGCCGACAACCCGGCCAACGCGCGCTACCAGTCGCTCGCTCAAGAGATTGACCGCGCAATCAAGTTCATGGCCGCCTGTGGAGCCGACTTCAATGAGCTGCGTACCACCGAGTTTTATGTTAGCCACGAGGGCCTGCTCATGGACTACGAGCGTCCATTGACCAGAATTGACTCTCGCACCGGAAACCCATACCTGACCTCTGGTCACTTCATCTGGATTGGTGAGCGCACCCGTCAGATGGATCACGCACATGTTGACTACCTGTCTCGCGTTCGCAACCCAATCGGTGTCAAGCTTGGCCCGACTACGCAGGTCGAAGACGTGGTTGAACTCATCGAGCGCCTCGACCCAAACCGTGAGCCTGGCCGCCTGACTTTTATCACCCGAATGGGTGCCTCGAAGATTCGCGAAGAGCTTCCAAAGCTGGTCGAGGCGGTGCGCGACTCAGACGCCAACCCGCTCTGGATCACCGACCCGATGCACGGCAACGGCATCACCACCAAGAACGGCTACAAGTCCCGTCGCTTCGACGATGTCATGGATGAGGTTCGTGGCTTCTTTGAGGTTCACAAGGCGGCTGGCACCTACCCTGGTGGTGTTCACGTTGAGTTGACCGGTGACGATGTGGCTGAGTGCCTCGGCGGCTCTGACCTGATTGACGAGGCCGCACTTGAAGAGCGTTATGAGTCGCTTTGCGACCCGCGTCTAAACCACATGCAGTCGCTTGAGCTGGCCTTTTTGGTTGCCGAGCAGCTGGCTAAGCGCTAAACCTATTTGGTTGAGATGGTCACCGAGTCGCCGGCGCGCAACTTGGTGCCGACCGCTACATTTGAACGCTTGACCTTTGCTATTCCCCAGTTGGCCTGCAGCTGATCGGTGTTGACCACAGGCACCAAACCAACGCTCTTGAGCAGGGTTTGAGCGGCCAGAATGGTTTCACCGACCACCTTTGGCATGATCACAATGTTGGGCCCCTTCGAGACCAGAAGCTTAACCGATCCTCCTGTGCCAAGCGGCTGAGAAGTTGGCACCAGGCCAATGGCCTTGCCGGTTGCCACGGTGTCTGAGTATTGCTGTTCAATGCTTGAAACCTTTAGTCCGGTTGCCTGGATGGCTGCCACGGCGATTGCCTGATCGATGCCCGAAACCACCGGTATGGGTCCGAGTGAAACACTCAGTGAAATGGCCGAACCCTCAGCAACTAGAGTGCCATCGCTGCCTTGGTAGTCATATACCTGACCAATTGGGGCACTGGCGAACCAAGAGTTGACTGCACCAAGTTTGAAGCCTGCTGCCAAGAGTTGAGCGGTGGCTTCGGCAACGTTAAGCGACTTAAGGTTTGGCGCCGCCACCATTTTTGGGCCGAGCGAGACAAAAACCTTGATCTGCGAACCCTTGCCCACATAGCTGCCGGCGATTGGGTCGGTGCCGATTACCAGCCCCTTGGCAATGCTTGAGTTGTTTTGGTTTTCGAGAATGACTTTGTCGGTGAACAGGCTCAGTTGTGATTCTGCCGAGATCACCGAGCGATTGGTCAACTGAGGGATGGCGCTGAGCGCCCCCGGACCACTGCCAAACCACCAGCCGGCCCCACTGGCCAACAAGATCACCAGAAGGGTTGCAATCAGCAGCTTCAGCCCAACCCTGCGCTGGCCAAAGACTTGCTCTGATGGTTCAAGCTCGCCTTCGAGGTCAAGCTTTGAGATCACCTCGGTGTGTGAGTTGCCAGATCGCTGCGACGCCGTTGTTGGTGTTGCATCTACGGGTGTTGCAAACGAAACAGGCGAAACCTCTTCGGTCGGAATCGAGGGAATTACGCGAGCACCCGGGTCACTGCGCGAGATTAGTTCGGTTGCATCACCGCGTGAAATCACCTCGGTTGCGCCGGCAGCAGTCGATGACATCTGGCTTGTATCAAAGTCGAGCACTGTGGTTCGCTCGGTCTTTGGCGCCTTGAGAGTCGCAATTAGTCGGTTTGTTGCGGTAAGCAGTTCGCTGGCGTCGGCAGGGCGATCTTGAGCGAGCTTAGCCGTTGCCCAAGAGACCAGTTTGTCGATGCTGATTGGTATGTCGCCGCGCAGACTAGAAGGAGCCGGAACAGCCGAGTTGGCGTGTTGATAGGCAATCTGCACCGCCTGCTCACCCTCAAAGGGTTGCTTGCCGGTGAGTAATTCAAAGAGCATGATGCCAGCGGCATACACGTCGCTGCGGGCATCGGCGTTGCCTCGGGTTACCAGCTCGGGTGATAGGTAGGCGACGGTTCCCACCAGGCTCGAAGACGAGGTGTGCGCCGTAATTGCCCTTGCCAAACCAAAGTCGCCGAGTTTGACGCGGCCATCGTCGGCAAGCAAAACATTTTCGGGCTTGAGGTCTCGGTGCAAAATTCCAGCTTTGTGGGCGGCAGCCAAACCAGCCAAAATCTGGGCCAGCATCTCAAGCGCTCGCACCGGCGGAAGTGGCCCATAATCTTTCAGGGCATCGCGCAGGGTGATGCCCTGAACATATTCCATGACCAGGTAGGTGATTTCGCCATCCGTGCCCTGGTCGAAAACATTTACCAGGTTTGGGTGCGAGAGCTGGGCTGCTGTTTTTGCCTCTAAAACAAACTTTGCCTGAAAGCTGGCATCGTTAGCCAGGTGCGGGTGAATGACCTTTAGGGCAACCTTGCGTTCGAGGCGCTGATCTCGCGCCAGGTAGACGGTTGCCATTCCGCCACGGGCCACGAGGCTCTCGACGAGATAGCGATTGGCGACCAGTTGCCCGATGAGACTAGACATTGGTCACTTTTCGGTTCATGCCAATATCGTGCCACATCCCGCGAATGATTCACACCAGGCCCAAAGGTGTGGCAATCTTTACTTGTGAGTGATGTCTTGGCCTCAGTGGCTTCTTGGTTAACGGTTCCCGACGCAGCAGACCTGATGGGCGTGCCGCTTGGGCGGGTGCGTCGTTTCATCGAAGAGCACCACCTGGTCGCTGTTAAGCGCGATGGCGTGGTCAGCATCCCGGCCGAAATTATCGTGGATGGCGAACCGCTGCCTAGCCTGCACGGAACCATCATTGTGTTGCTCGACAGCGGTTATTCGCTGGATCAGGCGGTTGAGTGGCTTTATACCTTCGATGACCAGCTTCCTGGCACGCCGATGGAGTTCTTGCTCAAGGGGCACAAGTCTGCGGTTCGACGTTTGGCAATGGTGCAGGCGCTCTAAGCCTCGCGGTTAATAACCTTCAGCGCTAGTGCGCGCAACTGATCTTTGGCACGCGGCTCGATGTCTAGCAGTTCTAAGGCGTTTAAGCTCTCGTCGGCAAACTCTTCCATCATTCGCTCAGCCTTAGCCAATGCGCCTGATTCGGTAATGGTCTGTTGCAAGAACGCGATCTGCTCGACCTCAAGTTCGCGACTATAGAGCAGTTCATCAAAAATCTTGCCAATCGATGGCGTCAGCGCTTCTCTGGTTAGGCCAACCAACACGGTGCGCTTGCCCTCACGAAGGTCGTCGCCTGCCGGTTTTCCGGTGACTGCCGGGTCGCCAAAGAC
>CAIPNT010000038.1 GCA_903866485.1 uncultured Micrococcales bacterium
CCCGGCAAGGCCCTGACCACCACATCGACCTTGACTTCTAGCCCGGCCAACACTTCTCTAGCAATCGCTCGAAGTCTTCTTTTTACGAGATTTCTCTTCACAGCGCCACCGACGGTTTTTGCAACAACAAAGCCAAAGCGGGCATAAGGCGCTGCCTCATCCCGCTTTAGATAGATGACTAGGTGATCTGAACCGATCTTTCGACCCTGCTTCATGGTTGCCCTGAAGTCATCGGCCGATTTCAATCGATTCTCGCGAGCCAACATTTAGCAGGCTAGGCGATCGATTAGTGGATTTAAGCCGAAAGCTCTGAACGGCCCTTGCGACGGCGAGCTGCCAGGATGGCGCGGCCGGCACGGGTCTGCATGCGCAAACGGAAACCGTGGGTCTTTGCACGACGACGGTTGTTTGGCTGGAATGTACGCTTCGACATGGTGATCTTCTTCTGTTAGTGGAACAAAGTATGTGATTTGGGAACACAAGCCTTTTCGCTTCTGCCGTTCCCTATGCAGAGCAACCTGTTAAATCTACGCCTAATTGCGAGTTTCGGTCAAGTTTTAAAGCGCTTTTTTGAGAAATCCCTCGACTATGCCATTAAGTTTCTAAAAATGCCATTAATGACACGCCGGCATAATTTGCTTTTAAGTAACCATATTGAGTTGAATCAATGAAGAGATTTTCCACAGGTAGAGACTTTCACGGCAAAGTTATCCACAAGTTTTCCACATGGTGCATAACTTTGTGGAAAAATCGGTGAAAATCAAGCGAGCGCTGGCCAAAAGGCCTGTGGATGAAACGGTTTGGATGGGGAGCATGGCTGAGCAAGAAGTGGTCACGGGTTTGTGGCACACACTTGTCAACAAGCTAAATAGCGACGAGCGCATGACGCCACAGCTGCTCGGCTACATCAACCTCACCGAACCTAAGGGTGTTTTGGGCGAGACCCTCTATCTAGAGGTTCCAAACGAATTCACCAGAGGCATTCTGCAAGAGCGCATCCGGCCGATCATGCTCGACGCCCTGGCTAATAATGCCGAATTCGGCGGGCCAACCAACTTTGCTGTTGTTGTGAACCCAGAGATCGAAGCAGCGTTTGTGCAAAACTCACCGCTTGATGAGCCTTCGTCACCCGAGCGAGTGGTGCCGGTCAGCTACACCGAGGTTGAATCTGCTACCCGCACTGCATCGACCGGACCCGAGGCTCGCCTAAACCCGAAGTACACCTTCGACAGTTTCGTCAGCGGTGGGTCTAACCGCATGGCACATGCGGCGGCGTTCGCCGTGGCCGAAGCGCCGGCAAAGGCCTACAACCCGCTATTCATCTATGGTGACTCTGGACTCGGCAAAACTCACCTGCTTCATGCGGTTGGCCACTATGCGCTAAACCTCTATCCCAAGATAAAGGTTCGCTACGTTTCAAGCGAAGAGTTCACAAACGACTTCATCAACTCGATTCAAAACAACCGCACCGCGCAGTTTCAAGCTGATTATCGCGAAGTTGACCTCTTGCTGATTGACGACATTCAGTTCATGGAGGGTAAAGACCAGACCCAAGAGGCTTTTTTCCACACCTTCAACACACTTCACGGCCACAACAAGCAGGTGGTGATCACCAGCGATAAACCTCCAAAGCAGATGACTGGGTTCGAAGACCGCATGCTGTCTCGATTTGAGTGGGGTTTGCTCACTGACATCCAAGCACCCGAACTTGAGACGCGAATCGCCATCCTGCGCAAAAAAGCCGAGCGTGAGAAGTTTCAGATCGCCGATGACGTTCTCGAATACATGGCTGCTCGTGTTGCTTCTAATATTCGTGAGCTTGAGGGAACACTAATTCGCGTCACCGCATTTGCGGCGCTAAACCGCCAACGAATTGATATGCAGCTAGTGCAGGCGATTCTCAAAGATGTAGTTCCACTTGGGCAAGACAACGTGATTGCACCGATCGACATCATTAATGCCGTCGCCACCTATTACAAATTCACAGCGGATGACTTGTACGGCTCATCACGTGCCCAGGCCGTTGCACTGGCTCGTCAGATAGCCATGTATCTGTGTCGAGAGCAAACAAATCTCTCGCTTCCGAAGATTGGTCAGCTTTTTGGTGGCCGCGATCACACCACTGTTATGTATGCGAATAAGAAAATAAACGAGCTCATGAAAGAGCGTCGCTATGTTTATAACCAGATTACTGAGATTCTGGCTCGCATAAAGTCAGATCAAAAGCATTAGGTTCAGGCTTGAAATAAAGGGTGGTAGCCAATTTGGTTGCCACTTTTGCCTTTCGGCTGAGATACCTTGCTTCCTTCAGCGGGATATTTTGTGATTTTCGCTAAAAACAACATATGAACATATGTGTGGAAAGCTGTGGATAACTCCAAGGAAACAGTGAATAGCTTGGCTCCACGCTGTGAAAACAATTCTCACAACTAACAGGCCCATTAGTTATCCACAGATTAATCCACAGGTGTATAAACATCTCACATCGATGTAGTTTCGTGAAAATCATTACTCACGGCCGAGTTATCAACAGTTTCCACAACGGTTAATAACTTTGTTTTAAAGAATTAAATATTTAGACAAATCCATAACGATTTTGGATTGCAACGAATCTCAAGAAAACCCCTAAACCAGGCCTCAATGTCACCGATGTGTGCCAAGATTAAGCCCTAGAAACCAATGCTTTAGAACAAAAGCAGATTCGGGGAAGCAATTGAAGTTCCAAGTAAATAAAGACGTGCTCAGCGACGCAGTTTCATTTGCGGTTCGCCTCTTGCCTCAGCGCACAACTTTGCCTATCTTGGGCGGCATATTGATCGAAGCCGACGCCAATGCTCTTCGCCTATCTGTTTTTGACTACGAAGTCTCTGCTCAGGCCGAAATCGTTGCCAAGGTGGAAACCTCCGGCCGCGTCTTGGTCTCTGGTCGACTGCTCTCTGAAATCGCAAGCAAGCTGCCAAATGCCCCGGTTGATTTCACCACTGATGGCTCAAAAGTTGTAGTTAGTTGCGGGTCTACCAAGTTCTCACTTTTGACCATGCCGGTAGAAGAATATCCAACCCTTCCTGAGATTCCGGCAATTTCTGGCACCATCACCGGTGACGCATTTGCCAATGCGGTGCACCAGGTCGCCGTTGCCGCCTCAAAAGATGATGTAACCCCGGTTCTTACCGGTGTGCAGCTTGAGGCGGGCGAAAAGTCGATCTCATTTGTTGCCACCGACCGTTATCGTGTTGCCCTTCGCGAGGCAGCATGGGTTTCAAACCCAGCTGGCGTTGGTGCCGTGGCCTTGGTTCCGGCCCGCACATTGCAAGAGGTGGCCAAAACATTCGGCAACCAGGGCGAAATCTCAATTTCAATCACCAAGTCTGACGAGCGCGAAATGATTGCCTTTAAGGCAAACAACCGCTCAGTTACTTCGTTGCTGCTAAAGGGAAACTTTCCACCCGTAAAGAGCCTCTTCCCTGACAACATCGACAACTACGCGGTTATCACCACTCAAGACCTTATCGACTCGACTCGTCGAGTCTCGCTAGTGCTCGAGCGCGAAAGTCCACTGCGCTATAGCTTCACAGAGTCTGAAGTGTCGCTCGAGGCCACCGGCAACGAGACTGCGCAGGCGTCTGAAAACATTAGCGCCGAGCTATCTGGCAAAGAAATTGTGGTTTCTCTGAAGCCGCAATTCTTGATTGACGGGCTGGCCGGTTTGCACAGCGAATTCGTCAAGATCGCATTCACCAACAACGACAACCCAAATAAGCCTGGCCCGGTTTTGATCTCGAGCCACGGTTCAAAAGAAAAGACTGACTCAGACAGCTATCGCTACCTGCTTCAGCCAAACCTTTTGGTTCGCTAAAGCCAAACACGGATGTTCATCAGGCATCTGTCTCTGGCATCGTTTCGAAACTACGAAACGGCTGAGGTTGGCCTAGGCCAGGGCGTAAATTTGCTGGTTGGCCCCAATGGCCAAGGCAAAACCAATTTTGTTGAGGCGATTCGCTATTTGTCTACGCTCTCGAGTCACCGCGTGGCTGGTTATCAGCCGATGATCAAACAGGATGCGCCACAGGCAGTGGTGCGAGCGATGGCAAGCCATCAAGATCGCGATGTTCTCATTGAGCTTGAGCTAAATAGAGACATCCCGAACAAGGCCCGGATAAATAAATCCCCGGCCCCGCGCGTGCGTGACATCCTAGGTTTGGTCAATTCGGTTACATTTGCCCCCGAAGATCTTGACATTGTCAAGCGCGACCCAAGCAACCGTCGAACCTTTATCGATGAACTTGTAGTTCAGGTGTGGCCTAGATTTGCTGGGGTTTATTCAGATTTCGAGCGGGTGCTCAAACAGCGCAACACACTGTTGAAAACGGCAAGACAAACCGGAGCCAAAGGCAGTGCGCTGAGCACTCTCGATGCCTGGGATCAAAGCCTGGTTTCATATGGCGCCGAAATTATTGGTGCCCGAGTAGAACTGGTCGAGCGCCTAAGGCCACACCTTTTTGAGGCTTATCAATCGATTGCAATAGCCAATAACGAGCCGCGCATCCTGGTTAAAAGTTCTTTGCTAGGACAGGCGATTCCGAATGGCTGGGGCGAAGAGGCCGAATCCGAAGAACTCGAATACATTCAAACCGCCGATCGCGGCGAAATTGAACAACTTTATGCCGCCAAGTTGGCAACCGTGCGAGGCAAAGAGCTAGAGCGAGGCCTCACACTAGTTGGGCCGCAGCGTGACGATCTGGTGCTGATGCTTGGCACGCTTCCGGCCAAGGGGTATGCCAGTCACGGTGAGAGCTGGTCTTATGCACTGGCCTTACGTCTTGCCTCAATCGCACTGTTACGTGCCGAAACGCGAACCGGTGACCCGATTTTGATTCTGGATGATGTCTTTGCAGAGCTTGACGCTGGCAGAAGACAGCGACTGGCCGGCATGGTCGCCAATAACGAACAGGTTTTGATCACTGCCGCTGTTGCCGAAGATGTGCCAGCCGAGCTTGTGGCAACAGTGTTTCACGTGGAAGGCGGGGTGGTGACCGGTGGCTGAACAGCGTGATTTTGCGCAGGAGTTCTATTGGCGCATGCGAGAAGCAGTGACCGGTCGACTGAGCCGAGACGCCAAGCGCATAGCCGAAAAAGCGGCAAAGAACCACTCGCGTCCCTTTGATCGCGGGCGCGACCCGATCAAGGCGGCCGCCGGTGTCGACGACCTGCTCAAGGCCTTTCGCTGGGATGCCCAGCTGGCCGAGGCCCAGTTATTCAACGGTTGGGCCGAAATTGTTGGTGAAATAAACGCCGCAAGCTCACAGCCAGAGGCGCTTATCAGCGGAGTTTTAACGGTTAGATGCAAGTCAACTGCCTGGGCAACCCAGTTGCGATTGATGCAAATTCAGATTCTTGAGAAGGTGCACGAACTGCATCCGTCAGTTGAAATTTCTGCGCTAAAGCTGCTTGGGCCAGACGCCCCGAGTTGGAAAAAGGGACCAAGATCGGTGCCCGGCCGAGGCCCTCGAGACACATACGGATAAACCGTCAAATTCTCGAGTTTTGCACGGGCAAATTTGTTATTACTTCGAGTGATATTTCCCTGCCGCAACGGGCCCGATATCCCAATAAATGTCTGCCATCCGCGGTAAAATTCTTGTAAGTTAGCCACCCCGAATATAAGTCAGTGACATCACTGCAGTTCTATAGGGCCTAACGGTGAATACCAGAAGGAGCCACAACCGAATATGTCAACAGAATCTCAGAACGCTACCGGCGGAGACACAAGCTACGAAGCCGGCAATATCCAAGTTCTCGAAGGGCTCGAAGCCGTTCGCAAGCGCCCAGGCATGTACATCGGTTCAACCGGCCCGCGTGGTCTTCACCACCTCGTCTATGAAATCGTCGACAACTCTGTCGATGAGGCACTGGCCGGTCACTGTGACACCATCCAGGTCACCATCACCAAAGATGGATGGATTCGTGTTAAAGACAATGGTCGAGGCATCCCAGTTTCTGTTCACCCAACCGAGGGCATCTCAACTGTTCAGGTGGTTTTGACCATCCTGCACGCCGGTGGCAAGTTCGGCGGCGGCGGTTATGCAGTTTCTGGTGGTTTGCACGGTGTGGGTGCGTCGGTGGTCAACGCGCTTTCGACCAAGCTCAAGGTGCAGGTTGCTCGTGAAGGCTTTCTCTGGAACCAGAGCTATCAGATCGGTGTGCCAGACGCGCCGCTAGCCAAGGGTGAGCCTGCCGACTACACCGGAACGACAATTGAGTTCTTGGCCAGTCCAGAGATTTTTGAAACGGTCGAATACGACTATGAGACCCTGCGCCAGCGTTTTCAGCAGATGTGTTTCTTGAACAAGGGTCTAAAGATTTCGCTCGAAGATGAGCGCAGCGGCCGAACCGATAGCTATCACTATGAAAACGGTCTCAAAGACTATGTCGAATACCTAAACCTTTCGAAGAAGTCAGAAATCGTAAACGAAGAAATCATCTCTTTTGAGTCTGAGACCAAAGAGAAGAACATGTCGGTCGAAATCGCCATGCAATGGACCAACGCCTACAACGAGAGCGTTCACACCTATGCCAACACCATCAACACTCACGAGGGTGGAACCCACGAAGAGGGTTTTCGTGCTGCGCTAACAACTCTGCTAAACAAATACGCTCGCGAAAAAAACCTGCTCAAAGAGAAAGATGAAAACCTTTCAGGCGACGACTGTCGCGAAGGCCTAACCTGCGTGATCTCGGTCAAGCTATCTGAGCCACAGTTTGAAGGTCAGACCAAGACCAAGCTGGGCAACACCGAGGCAAAGGCCTTTGTGCAGCGCGTGGTTAACGAAGAGTTTGGCGACTGGCTTGGCCGCAATCCAAACGTCGCCAAAGACATCATCCGCAAGGCAATTCAAGCGGCCACCGCGCGTCACGCAGCCCGCAAGGCCCGCGAGGCCACCCGACGCAAAGGTCTGCTCGAGTCAGGCGGCATGCCAGGCAAGCTGCGCGACTGCTCAAGTCGCAATCCTGAACTTTCAGAG
>CAIPNT010000039.1 GCA_903866485.1 uncultured Micrococcales bacterium
ACGTCGACGATGGCACCCTTGATTCCGGTGCCGCCAATGTCGATGCCAATTGCTTTCTTTGCCATGAAGGCCTCTCTATGGAAGGGTCAGAATCTCGGGACCATCCTCGGTGATTGCGATGGTGTGTTCAAACTGTGCGGTGATGCTTAAGTCGCTAGTTACTACGGTCCAGTCGTCTGCCCACATCTGCCACTCGTGAGTGCCCAGAGTCAGCATCGGCTCGATGGTGAAGACCATGCCAACCTTGATTTCATCACCATAGAGTGGGGCAGTGTCGTAGTGTGGCACGACTAAGCCCGAGTGAAACGCCTCGCCAACACCGTGACCGGTAAAGTCGCGCACCACCCCGTAATTAAAGCGCTTGGCATACGTTTCGATGGCTCGCCCGATGATGTTTATCGAACGACCGGGAAGTGCCGCATTGATGCCGCGCATCATCGCCTCGTGGGTTCGTTCAACTAGGTCAGCAATTTCGGTTTTGGTCTCTCCGACAATGAAAGTTACGTTGCTATCGCCGTGATATCCATCTTTGAATGCGGTGATGTCGATGTTGACGATGTCACCCTCTTGAAGCACCGTGTCATCGGGAATTCCATGGCAAATCACTTCGTTCAGCGAGCTGCATAGCGACTTGGGAAACCCTCGGTAACCAAGAGTCGACGGGTAAGCCCCTTGACTGATTACGAACTCATGGCCAATTCGGTCAAGTTCGTCGGTTGTAACACCCGGTTTGCAGGCGGCTCCAACCAACTGGATGGCCTGAGCCGCAATACGTCCGGCGGCGCGAATCTTGGCAATCTGTTCAGGGGTCTTGACGTCAGAGCCGGTGAATTTGGCCGGGGCCGATTTGCCAACATACTCGGGCCTGGCTATTGCCAGAGGAACCTCACGCAGCGGCGACAGTTTGCCCTTGGTAAGAAATCCGGTTTGGGCGTCGCGTGGCATGAGTCAAGTCTATTTCGACATCAAGTTATGCTCGTCATATGACTAGCGTGTATTCAGAAAAAGATGAAACACCCGAGTACTGGTTCAATCTCAAAAATCTTAAGGTTGAAGTTGGAAAGCAATCGGCGGCAGATTACCGGGTCGGTCCCTTTGCAACCAGAGCCGAGGCCGCCGCAGCTCTAGAAACACTGCGGGCTAGAAGCCGCGCCTGGCAGTCAGACGAAGATTAGCCTTCGAACGACATCGAGTTATCAGGAAAGCTTTGATCAACTACCTCAGCACGATACTGTTTAGCCGCCGAAAGCAGAGTTTCTCGCAACTGGGCATACTGTTTGACGAATTTCTTTGGCTTGTGCCCCGAAAGACCAGCGAAGTCGGTCCACACCAGAATCTGACCATCGGTGTCTGGTCCAGCGCCGATTCCAATCGTTGGGATCTGGCATTCATCGGTGATTTGCTTGGCAAGTGCAGCTGGAACTAGTTCGAGAACTACTGCGAAGGCCCCCGCATCGCGAACCGCAACAGCGTCTGCCTTGAGACCTTCCGCGCCCTCGCCACGCCCCTGAACCTTAAAGCCACCGAGATTGTTGAGGCTCTGCGGCGTAAAGCCGATGTGTGCCATCACTGGAATGCCCGCGGTGGTGATGGCCCGAATCTGTTCGGCGCTTCGAACTCCACCCTCAAGCTTGACTGCGTCGGCACCCGTGAACTTCATGATCTTGATTGCGTTTTCGAGCGCTTGGTCAGCGCTTATTTCATATGAGCCGAACGGCATGTCTACCACCACTAGAGCGCGATTGGTTGCGCCAGCAACCGCCCTCCCGAGTGAAATCATTTCGTCCACCGTGATCGGCAGAGTCGTGTCATAACCGAGTGCGTTGTCTCCGGCAGAGTCGCCGACCAGGATGACTTCAATCCCAGCTTCGTCGAAGATGCCCGCGGTGATTTGGTCATAGCTGGTTAGGCAGCTGACCTTTCGACCTGCCTGCTTAAATTCGGCCAGATGCGAGGTTCGCATCACCTTCGGAGACAATGACTCGGTCACTAGCTGCGCTTCCAGGCGTCGACTTCGATTTCAACAAGCATCGCAGGGTTGATGAACTGTATGCCGGCAAGCATTGTGGCGGCTGGGCGAATCTCGCCGAAGACTTCACCGTGTGCCTTGCCCACCGCATCCATGTCTGCTGCGTTTGAAAGGTAGACACGAGAACGAACAACGTCTTGAAGGGTGTAACCGGCTTGCGCAAGTGCAGCAGCGATTACTTCATTCAAGGCAACCAAGGTTTGACCATAGGCGTCGCCCTCATGCTGCAACTTGCCATCGACCGTTGCGGTTGAACCCGAGACGTGAACGTAATCGCCCGCCACGGTTGCGCGTGAATAACCGATAACCGATTCCCAAGGTCCGCCACTTGAAATTAGCTTGTCTGCCGCCATTTTTTTTGCTCCTGTTTTTCTACTTGAACTTGTTGGTGATCGGAAGTCTGCGGTCGCGACCAAAGGCCATCCCGGAAATCTTTGGTCCGATTGCTCCCTGTCGACGCTTCCACTCGGCTCTATCGACCAGACCTATTATGCGGTCAACCAGTTCGGCGTCGAAGCCAAGCGCAATCACCTGCTCGCGGCCAAGGCGCTGATCTACGTATGCCTCGAGCATTGCGTCGAGAACTTCGTAGTCGGGCAAGCTGTCTTGGTCGAGTTGATCTGGACGCAACTCGGCCGACGGTGGCTTGGTGATTGAGTTTTGAGGTATGGGTTCAATCTCTCCGCGGCTCTTGGCAAGCTGATTGCGCCAAAGTGCGAGCTTCCAAACCATTGTCTTCTCGACGTCTTTGATTGGTGCAAAGCCGCCAACCGAATCGCCATATATGGTGCTGTAACCAACGGCCAGTTCGGTCTTGTTTCCGGTGGTCAAGGTTAGGTGCCCCTCGGCATTGCTAAGCGCCATCAAAATCAAACCTCTCACACGGGCTTGAAGGTTTTCGGCGGCAACCCCAGATAGGCCAAGCTGCAGCCCTGCGCTTTCGACGATGTTTGAAATTACTTCGGTGCGATAGTGGCAGCCGATTCGCTCTGCAAGATCTTGGGCGTCGCCTTTGCTGTGGTCAGATGAATATATGCTCGGCATTGAAACGCCGAATACTCGATCGGCTCCAATGGCGTCGGCAGCAATGGCAGCACACACCGCTGAATCGATACCACCGCTTAGCCCCAGCACCACCGATTTGAAACCATTTTTTTCAACATAGTCGCGCAAGCCCAAGACAAGAGCAGACCAAATCTGTTCAAGTTCAGAACTTGTCAGCACAGCGCTGCTCGAAGTTGCTTGGTTCTTCGAGTCGATG
>CAIPNT010000040.1 GCA_903866485.1 uncultured Micrococcales bacterium
CCAATGGCCCAAGTGCTGCTGCGATTGCAGTTTCGTAGCCATTTTGAATCTTCATGTGGCTGGCAACTAGACCGCGGATGCCTCGAAGGCCGGCTGCCGAAATCTCGCTGGCGCCATCCTTTTGCTCGAGCATGAGGTTTAGTGCAGAGCGTTTTGCCGAGAGCGAGTCTCGTTCGCGCTCGGCCTGGTGCAGTTGGTCACGAACCTCGTCAATTTTTGCCACGGCGGTCGAAACTGCCTTTTGTGCCGCCTCATAGCGAGCCTCTAGACCAGTGTCAGATTCCTTCGAACCAGAGTTGAGTTGCGCCTCGAGTGCTTCGTATTCTGACTTGCGCTGTTGTTGGCGCTCTTGAGCTTCGGCCAACGCACTCTGGTGACGAGCAACCTCATCGCGCTTGCTGGCCAGTCTCGACTCAGCAACCGCCGCCTCGTTGGCAAGTCGCGACTTATCGAGGTCAAACTTTGAGATGAGCGCATTCTGCTCGGCCACTTCGCTGTCGAACTTCTCGAGTAGGTCACGCGCTTCGGCACGAGCCAGCTCGGCGCCATGCAAGGCAATCTTTAGCGATTCGACCGAGGTTTGAAGCTCTTCTGCTGAACTCTCTACCGCTTTGGCTTCATCTTCGAGCGCTGCCGGATCGACCTGCGCGCCAGCAACTGCCGCCTGCGAACCCAATAGTGCGACGCGCTGATTGGCGATTGAAAGCAGCGAACGCAAACGCTCTGATAGCGAATCAAATTGGTATGAGAGGTTGCGAGCCTGGTCTAGGTCGGTCGAAACCTGAAAAGCCTCAAGCGTGGCGAGCCTCGCGGTGTTCTCTGTTATCTGGTTTTGCAACAGATTGCGCTCTTCGCGACGGTCTGCCTCAGACTGGGCAGTTTGCTCTAGTGCGGCATGCAACTGGCTTATATCGGCTGCCAAAATGCGCGACTTTGCATCTCGCACGGTTGCGGCAATACCTTGGGCTTCGCGGGCAACCTCAGCCTGCTGACCGAGTGGCTTTAACTGGCGGCGAACCTCACCGGCAAGGTCATTCAAGCGGGTCAGGTTTGCCTGCATGGCCTCTAGCTTGCGCTGGGTCTTCTCTTTGCGTCGGCGATGCTTCAAGATTCCGGCGGCTTCTTCGATAAAACCGCGACGCTCCTCGGGAGTGGCCCGCAGCACGCTGTCTAGCTGCCCCTGACCAACAATGACGTGCATTTCGCGACCGAGTCCCGAGTCGCTTAGCAGCTCTTGAACATCTAGCAGTCGGCAGGCGTCTCCATTAATGGCGTACTCACTACCACCATTGCGAAACAAGGTTCGAGAAATGGTGACTTCGGTGTAGTCAATCGGCAGTGCGCCATCCGAGTTGTCAATGGTCAAGATAACTTCTGCGCGGCCAAGCGGACCTTTGGTGGAGGTTCCCGCGAAAATGACGTCTTCCATCTTGCCGCCGCGAAGGCTCTTTGCCCCCTGCTCACCCATAACCCAGGCGAGGGCGTCGACAACGTTCGATTTGCCTGATCCGTTTGGGCCCACAACTGCGGTTACACCTGGCTCAAAGGCAATAGTGGTCGTCTGTGCAAAAGACTTGAAACCCTTTAGTGTGAGGCTTTTCAGATACAAACTGAGAC
>CAIPNT010000041.1 GCA_903866485.1 uncultured Micrococcales bacterium
AGGCGTGAGCTGCCAGGCTTGGAACCAGAACCTCGAAAAGCAGCTGTCAGCAGCCAGAAAGTATGACCTCGTGGTCACGAGCTATTTCACCACCGTGAAGGCAACCGAAATTGAGTCTGCAAATCACGACGATCTTGCCGTGGCCGGCTTCAAGGCGGCTTGGGCTCCGCTTCAGGCGCGCGGCACTCAGGTGCTTGCGGTGCGCGATGGTGTCAACATGAGCCCAGGCATGCGTGACTGCTGGCAGTCAGCGGTCTATGACGCATCGAAGTGCTCAATGCCAGAGAGTCAGGCGTTTGGCACCGACCTAGCTCAGAGAGCCGCTTCAAGCCCACCCGGGGCGCTAACCATGGATTTCAGTGACCTCTACTGCCAAAACGGCATCTGCCCAGCCAAAATCGGCAAACTCTATGTTTACCGAGACTCATCACACATTTCGTTGGCCTTCAGCCGATCTATGGCTCAAGATTGGCTAACTAGGGTCACCGAGATTGGCATAAAGTTGCCGCACCCAGCCAAGTAGGTTTCGGCAAGTTTCGCACTTCGGGCTTATCGTGGTCGACTAGACGAGTTGTTTCCAAACTTGCTTCGTTGCAGTTAGCAGTTCGTTCATCGACTCAGCGCCGAACCGATCTGCGGCATGGATGAGGATTCGCGCACAGGCATCCGAGTCGGCTAAAGCATCGTGATGGTCGAAATCTTCGTGGCCAATCGCGTAGGCCACGGCATTTAGGCGATAACTCTCCAAGTTGTAGGTCTTGCGTGAGATGGCCAGAGAACAGGTGTAGTGAAGCTGGGGTAGCGGCCAATCGATTAGCTCGGCACTTTTGCGCAGCACACCCATGTCGAAAGGCGCGTTGTGAGCCACCAACGGGTCGTCGCCAACGAAAGCCAGGATGAAAGCCAGCGCCTCGTGAATTTCGGGGGCACCATCAACATCGCTTGGGCGAATGCCGTGAACTCGGATGTTGCCCTCGTGAAACCAGTTATTCGGGTGAGGCGGCTGAATAAGTGTGGCCACCGACTCGGCAATCTTGCCATCGCGCACACGAACGAGGCCGACGGCACAAGGGCTGGCCGGCGAACCGTTAGCAGTCTCAAAGTCGATGGCAACAAAATTTAGAGGCACAGATACAGTCTGCCAGCGCACACCGACATCCGTGGCAGCCTCGGCTAGACTTGACCCTCGTGGCTCTAACAATCGGAATCGTGGGACTGCCAAATGTTGGCAAGTCGACCCTCTTTAATGCACTGACTAAGAACAACGTGTTGGCGGCGAACTATCCGTTCGCAACCATCGAACCCAACGTTGGTGTCGTAAACCTTCCAGACCCTCGCCTGCAGGGTCTTGCCGACATGTATGGCTCAGAGCGCTTGCTGCCTGCGCCGGTGTCGTTCGTAGACATTGCCGGCATTGTGCGCGGTGCCTCGGTTGGTGAAGGTCTAGGCAATAAGTTCTTGGCCAACATCCGTGAAGCAGACGCAATCGCTCAGGTTGTTCGCGGCTTCGTTGACGGCGACGTCATTCACGTAGATGGCAAGGTTGACGCAGCAAGCGACATCGAGACCATCAACACCGAGCTCATCCTTGCCGACATGGAGACCCTAGACAAGGCTCGCCCTCGCATCGAGAAGGAAGTCAAGGGCAAGAAGATGGAGCCTGCGGCTCTTGAGGCGATCGACGAGGCCAAGAAGGTTCTCGACGGCGGCCAGCCACTTTCATCAAGCGCTGTTGACCTAACCCCGATCAAGGAACTTGGTCTCTTGA
>CAIPNT010000042.1 GCA_903866485.1 uncultured Micrococcales bacterium
GTCAATGTATTGCCTAACCGAGAAAGTTTTATCTCACCCGAACGTCGATTGGTCAGGCCAATCGCAAAGAGATAACCCCTAAATCATACCGAAAATGGCTAGATTTCGCCTATTTCTGGGCGCTCTAGGGCAGAAAGCCGTTGCTCAGGTTACTTGCGAATCAGGCCAAGAATTGGGTCTGCAGTGACCCTAATCGGGTCGCAAAGTTCACCGACGAACTCGCCATCAACGTGGTTGATGAATGCAATCAGGTTCCATCCGCCGTCGCGATCTTGCACCAGTCGACTGGCATATAGCGTGGTGTCGTCAAACAGTGTGGCATCTTCGAAATTGATGTCTTCTAGGTCTTCACGCACCGGAATGCTGTAGACCCCACCGATCTCCCCCGCGGCCTTGCGCTCATCTGAAATCCAGATTGGTCCGCAGCAAAACAGGATGATGGGAACACCGTCAACCACCTCATATTGAAACACCTCTGTCTCACCGAACCCCTGATCTGGCTTGCTTAGCGGCGGCTGAACCACCCAGTTGACCAGGTCGCTCGATTTTGCCATCGCCATCGCGGCAGCCTGACGAGGGTGTTCGGAATGCTTCAGCTCGGCCGTGACCAGCATGGTCCAGATGTCTTCTCCAGCCATTTTGAAAACCCAAGGGTCTCGGAATGGCTCGTTTGAAAAGCCCTCGTCGAGCGTCTTATACCAGCGGTGATCCGCGCTTATCACGGGCAGGTTCTCAACCTTGGTCCAGGTCATCAAATCTGGTGAGGTTGCGGCTCCAATTGTTTGACGCATTCCGGCATCTTCGCGACTGGTGCCGGTATAAAACATGCGCCAACCACCGCCAGGCTCTTGAATAACCGAACCGGTCCAGGTGGTCCAACTGTCAAAAGCAGGAGCTTCGCTTGGTGCGATTGCATCAGCTACTACTGTCCAGTTTTTGAGGTCATCTGAGATGGCGTGACCAACCGTGGTGTTTCGGTGACGTCGTTCTGGGTCACCGAGCGCTCGGCTAGCTTGCAGGTAAAACGCGTGGTGCTTCTGGCCGTCAAAGGCAAACCAAGAATCCCAAACCCACTGACCCGGCAGTTTTAAGCCCATTTGCGGCACCTTTCGCTTTTCAAGGCAAAGAATAACCGAAGTTGCGCTGGTATTCTTAAACCAACCTAAGCCCCTATAGCTCAGGGGATTAGAGCAATGCCCTCCGAAGGCGTGTGCGCAGGTTCGAATCCTGTTAGGGGCACATGTTTGGAATATCCTGGCTCAGCCCGCAGACCCTCATCCACTCGTTTGGCGCATTCGCCATGCTGGGTGTGATGATCATCATCTTTATCGAAACCGGCTTGCTGGTGGGCTTCTTCTTACCTGGCGATTCGCTGCTATTCGTGACCGGCTTGCTCGTGTCAACCGGAGCGGTGCACATCTCACTGGGTGCAAGCATCGACTTCACAGTGCCAATCTGGTTGGCCTGCCTGCTGATCTCACTGGCCGCATGGCTAGGTGACCAAACCGGATACCTGATCGGCCACAAGGCCGGTACGGCCATCTTCAATAAGCCGGATTCGAAGTTCTTTAGCCACAAGAACGTTGAGCGCGCCCACGCTTTTTTTGAGCGCTATGGATCGAAGGCCATCATTCTTGCCCACTTCGTGCCGGTAATGCGCACATTCGTGCCGGTTGCCGCCGGTGTTGGCGACATGACCTATCGCAAGTTTTTGCGCTATAACTTCATCGGCGTGCTCGGCTGGGGTTCGGGCGTAACCTTGCTCGGGTTCTTCCTTGGCAAAATCAAGTATGTTGCCGACCACGTCGAATACTTCACCCTGGCGTTTATTGTGCTTTCAACAATTCCAATCGCCCTTGAGGTGCTCAAGGAGCGTCGCCTCCACAAGGCTCAACAGATTTAGTGAGCGATGGCGCTTAGATAGCTAGCCAGCTGCTCTAGCGCCAGCGCACGGTGACTCATCGAGTTTTTAACCTCTGGCTCTAGTTCTGCAGCGGTCACCTCGAAGCCTTCTGGGATGAAGATCGGGTCATAACCAAAGCCGTGCTCGCCTTGCTCGTCGGGGGCCACGCGCCCAGGCCAGATGCCGGTGAAACTTGCTTCGCCATCCGGGCCAACCATCGCGATTGTGCACACGAATGCCGCGCCTCGGTTTGGTTCGGCAACATCGGACAGTTGCCTTAGCAACAGCTGCCGATTCTGTGCGTTGTCACGGCCACCGGCCCAGCGCGCGCTGAAGATGCCGGGTGAGCCACCTAAAATTTCGACGGCTATGCCTGAGTCGTCGGCAATTGAGGCTATCCCAGTGTGCTCATAAGCTGCTCGGGCTTTAATTAGTGCGTTTTCTAGATAACTTGTGCCATCTTCAACCGGCTCAGGGCCGTCATAACCGAGCAGCTCGAGACCTTCGACCGCAGACTCAAGAATCGCAGCCACCTCGGCAACCTTGTGCTGATTGTGAGTTGCCAAAACCAGTTTCATTAGGCGTTAGCCTCGTGCAAGATCGCCTGCTGGATGGCGGTAAGTTCGCGAGTTCCCTTGAGCGCGATGTCGAGCAGAGCGTTTAGCTCGTCGCGGTCGAATGGAACACCCTCGGCGGTGCCCTGAACCTCGACAAATTTGCCGCCACCGGTGACCACAACATTCATGTCAGTCTGGGCACGAACATCCTCGCTGTATGCCAAGTCAAGAAATGGTTCGCCATCGATGATGCCAACCGAAATTGCGGCGATGCTGTCGCTCAGCGGTTTTGACTTTTGAGCGATGAACTTGCGCTGCTTGCCCCACTCGATGGCGTCGGCTAGTGCGATGAAGGCTCCGGTGATGGCTGCCGTGCGGGTTCCACCGTCGGCCTGCAAGACATCGCAGTCGATCACAATGGTGTTTTCACCGAGCTCACGAACGTCGACCACCGCGCGCAGGCTGCGGCCGATCAGGCGTGAAATCTCGTGGGTGCGGCCACCGATCTTGCCCTTGACCGATTCGCGGTCATTGCGGGTGTGAGTTGCTCGGGGCAGCATCGAGTATTCGGCGGTTACCCAACCCTCACCCTTGCCGACTTTCCAGCGCGGCACTCCATTGGTGAACGAGGCGGTGCACAACACCTTGGTGCCGCCAAAAGAAATCAGGGCAGACCCCTCGGCGTGTTCGCTCCAGCCGCGCTCGACGGTGACTTTGCGAAGTTGGTCTGGGGTTCTGCCATCGGCACGAACGGTCATGGTGCTCCTTTTTTTGTTTAGCCGAGGTGTTCGACGGCGTCGACCTCTGGGCCTAAGAATCTGCGGGCTAGCCTGCCAAACGCTGCAGCATCGCCAGTTGCCTGAAAGCGCAGAGTTGGCGCTGTTTCGGCACTGCGCTGTAGGTCGTGAGCAACCAAGGTTCGGTACACATCCTTGGCGGTTTCTTCGGCGCTTGACACCAGGGTCACTTCTTCACCCATGACATAAGAAATCGCTCCGGTCAGCAACGGATAGTGCGTGCAGCCCAAAACAAGGGTGTCAACGCCGGCGGCCTTGATGGGCGCAAGATAGGCCTCGGCGGCCGCAAGCAAGGCCGGGCCAGAGGTGACGCCACGTTCAACGAAGTCAACAAAACTTGGGCAGGCGGCACTGAAGATCTCGAGGTCGACAGCAGCGGCAAATGCGTCGTCATAGGCCTTGGATGTGACGGTGGCCACGGTTCCGATAACACCCACCTTATGATTTCTTGTGGCGGCAACCGCACGTCTAACCGCCGGTTGAATCACTTCAACAACGGGAATTCCACGGCCTTCGGTATAGCGCTCTCGAGCGTCACGAAGCACGGCAGCAGAAGCCGAGTTGCAGGCGATGACCAAGAGCTTCACACCCTCGTCAACCAGTCGATCCATAACGCTAAGCGCCAGCTCGCGAACCTCGGGAATCGACTTTGGGCCATACGGGGTGTTCGCGGTGTCACCAACGTAAATGATTGATTCGTTTGGCAGTTGGTCGATGATTGCACGAGCAACGGTTAGACCGCCGACTCCGGAGTCAAAAATACCGATGGGTGCATCATTCACGATGATGATTCTACCCTCGGGCTATTTGTCTGGGTTGGAGCTCTTTGGGTCTTCTGGGCGAAGTCCGTCGTAAATGTCTTTGCAGGTTGGGCAGATCGGAAATTTTTCAGGGTCACGACCAGGAACCCAAACCTTGCCACAAAGAGCAATCACCGGGGTGCCAAGCACGGCTGACTCGACGATCTTTTCTTTGCGCACATAGTGCGAGTTGCGCTCGTGGTCGCCGGGTTCAATATTTTGAACTTCTTCTTCGAGCAGAGTCGAGCCAGCGGTTTGCCCACCGATTCCGTCTAGTCCAAAGTCATCCATTGATCAGCCTTTTCTAGTTGCCAGCGTTACCCAAGACTACCTGCAGGCTCACGGTTGCGCCTGAACGCAGCACCTGAAGGGTGGCTGGCGAACCGGCCTCAACCTCGCGCACCGCGGCGGTCAGCTCTGAAGCAGAAGTGATGACCTGGTCGTCAAACTTGGTGATCACATCGCCAACCTTTATGCCGCCCTTTTCGGCTGCACCACCCGGAGTCAATTTGACCACCTTGGCGCCGGTGGTGAATGCGGCGGCCGAGTTCGAGCTGGTCGCGTCTGAAACCATCGCACCAAGCAGTGCGTGGCTGGCGTGACCGGTCTTCATGATTTCGGCCGCAACTCGCTTGGCCACGTTTGACGGAATCGCAAAGCCCACGCCGATGCTGCCAGACTGGCCGCTGGTGCTGCCGGCGTTAGCGATGGCCACGTTGATTCCGATTAACTGCCCCTTCTGGTTGAGCAGTGCGCCGCCCGAGTTGCCAGGGTTTATAGCGGCGTCGGTCTGAATCACGCGAAGGTTTACTGAGGCTCCGGTGCCGCTGTAGAACTGCAGGCCTCCCCCGCCATTGGTTGAGTTGTCAGGCACTGCCGATGAAGCAACCTGGATGGTGCGGTTTAGCGCCGACACGATTCCGGTGGTCACCGTGTTAGCCAAACCGAGTGGGGCGCCGATTGCCACATCGGCATCACCGACATTGACCTTGTTTGAGTCGGCGAAGACGATTGGAGTGAATTTGGTTGGAGCGGTTACTTTGATGACAGCTAGGTCATTGGTTGGGTCGGTGCCAACTACAGTGCCTGAATAGATGTGACCATCAGAGGTCTTCACTTGAATCTGCACCGATGAAGACGCCCCATCCAAGGTGACAACGTGGGTGTTGGTTAGCAGGTAGCCGTCGGCGGTAAGAAACACACCAGAGCCGTTGCCGGCGCCCATCGAGCTAGAGACCGATACGGTTGCCACAGATGGCGATGCCACTGCCGCGGCGGCAGTCACCCAGCTGACGCTTGAACTATTGTTCACGATTACCGGGGCCGGTGCGGTCCAGACGGTGAAGGCTCCGATGCCAACACCGGCTCCAACCGCTGCACCCACCGAGGCAGCCAAAACCACGGCCGCGGTTCCGGTGAGAAAAGTGGTTTTCTTGGTCAAGAACTCGCGCGCATTGAAGCGCTTTTTCGCTGGAACCTCGATGAACTTAGGCTCAACATCGAAGACGAACTGACGGTTGTAATCAGACACGGCAAACCTTTCAAACTCGTTGATGCATCGAGCATCTCAAGCGAGTCTGACTAGTCTATGAAAATAATCTGTAAGTTGCCTGAATGTTCAGGGCCCGCAGCCGTACGCGGATGGATGCTGCAAACAGTTGCCGCTAACGAGTCTGATCTTCGAATTTGGCTCAGGTGACTTGGCCGCTTGGTCGCCTCCAATGACTTGAACCGCAAGTGAAGCCGATGCTGACACCTGCCCACTTGGCTGCCAAGTCGATTCACCTTGAAACAAATAACTCACCAGGTAGGTTTGCGTGGCGCTAACCCGATAAGTTGCTGCTCGCAAAAATTTGTGACTGCCAGTTGAACTCGAAGTTGAATCACCAAACGCCCAGAATGTCGTAGCAGGTTGAAACCTAACCTCGGCTAAGCGCCCCAAAATGGTCGCGCTGCGAAAGTGCTCGGATGCGTTCGTGGCAAAATTGGCTGTTTCTGCAACGCTAATGACACTCGAGTCGACGGTGACCGCTAGTGCATCTGGAGCGAAGTTTGCTTGACCTACCTTGCTTGTTGTTGAAGCCCGAACTGTCGGTTTAGGTGTGATCACCGGCTTGGCGACCGGCTTGGCGACCGGCTTGGCGACCGGTTTGACCACCGGCTTTGTGACGGGTTTGACAACAACCACCGGCTTAACCACAGGCACCTTGGTTGGCGTGGGTTTAGGCAGTGGCGGCTTAGGAGGTGCCGGCTTTGGTGGCACAGGCTTTGGGGGCACAACTTTAGACTGCACCGGTTTCACCGAGGTCACCACGCTCTTGGCGCAGACGGTCACCACCGAACCGTCGGTTTGAGCGCCGTGGGTGAATGAACCGACGCCACTAACGCTGCAAGCCCAACTCGAGGTTGAACAATAGGGCGCCATCGCAAGCAACAGGGCGCCGCCCAAGATTAGCGAGATTGTTTTAGGCGAATGAAGGCTCATGGGGGCAAGGTATCGAAAAATTGCCGAGACCGCCGAGGTTATCAACAAAGCGAAAACCCGACCCACGAATGGGCCGGGCTGTTTCACCGCTAGCGATGTGTTTCTAGTTGCGGGGGCAGGATTTGAACCTACGACCTCCGGGTTATGAGCCCGGCGAGCTACCGAACTGCTCCACCCCGCGGCGAAGTTCCAAGTGTAGCACGCCTTGGCTCAGCAAGCGAACTTACTTCACAGCGGCAAGCGCGGCATCGATGGCCGCCTTTAACGCCTTGTCGGCCTTGCCATAGGCAGTCCAGTCACCGACCGACAAAGCGGCTTGCTTATCGCTCATTGCCTGCTTGGCAGCCGATAGTGCCGCCTTTAGCGATGCGCTCGCAGTTGCACCTCCGGCCGAAGTCGAACCCGAGGTTGCGCCGCCGGTTGAACCACCGGTAGTCACCACTGTTGATGAGGCGCCCGAATTGCCACCGAAGAGGCTATCGAGGGCACCGCTCAGGGTGTCTTCGAAGGCGATCTTGTCGCCAAAGGCAACCAGCACCTTCTTGAGCAGCGGATAGCTGGTTTCGCCAGTTGACTTGATGTAAACCGGCTGCACATAGAGCAAGCCGCCACCAACAGGCAGGGTCAGCAGGTTGCCATCCAGCACCGTGGTTGAACCCTGGCGCAAAAGGTTAAGCAACTTAGACACGTCCGAGTCGGCATTGAAGTTGTTTTGCACCAGACCAGGGCCTGGAACATTGAGCGCCTTTGGCAGGGTGAGCAGCGTTAGCTTGCCATAGGTTGAGGCGACGTGACCGGCAACCGAGCCGGCGTCAGAGTCGGCCACCAAATATCCGCGAAGCACATTTCGGCTCGATTCACCGGTAGAGCGTGGGATGAAAGTCGAATAGATCGAGAATGAAGGCGCTGTGCTGCCGGGAACCTGCATGGTCAGGTAATAAGGAGGCTGCAGTGGGCCAGTGCTGGTTGCAGTGACGCCGGTTGGATCGTTCGGAGTCATCCAGGCATCCTGCTGAGAATAGAACGAACCAGAATCGGTCACGTGATAGCTACCCAAAATGGCACGCTGCATCTTGAACAGGTCGGCCGGATAACGAACGTGGCTCATCAGCGCACCAGACATCTCGCTGATTGGGTGCAGCGTGCCCGGATAAATCTTTGACCAGGTCTTCAAAATTGGGTCGGTGGTGTCCCAGGCATACAGCGTGACAGCGCCGGTGTAGGCGTCGACGGTGGCCTTGACCGAGTTGCGGATGTAGTTGATTGATCCGCGACCAATTGGGTTTGAGGTTGAGGTGTCGGCGATGGCTGCGCTGAAGTTTTCGGCGCGTGAATAAGGGTAGTTTGCCGAGGTCGTGTAACCGTCAATGATCCACTTCACGCGACCATCAACCACCGCCGGATAGGCGTCGCTGTCGAGAGTTAGATAAGGAGCCACCTCGCGCACACGATCAAGCGGGTTGCGGTTATAGAGAATTTGAGACTGGCTGGTGACAGCGTTTGAAAGCAAAATCTGCTCGCTGCCAAACTTGACGGCATAGGCCAAGCGGGTGAAAAGGTTGTCTAGCTTTGGGCCGCCATTGCCATTGAAGGTCGTGTAATTTTGCTGGTCGGTGGCCGAGTTGCCAGATGCAAAGTCAAACTCGTGTGGCTTGGCGCTCGCCGGCCCACCGACTATCGAATAGTTTGGCGAACTCTCACCAAAGTAAATGCGAGGCTCGTAGTTGCCAAGCGAACCGGTTGATGGAATGCCAGACTGCAAGAACACCGGCTGGCCATCCGAGGTGGCCTGGTTGCCATAGGCGGCAACCACACCGTAGCCATGGGTATAAACGATGGTGTTGTTATACCAAGATTGCGCGCTGCCAAGACCCGATTGGTTCAACTCGCGCACGGCGATTACGGTGTCTTGAGTCTTGCCGTTTACTTGATAACGGTCGACATCGAGCTTGTTGGCAAAGTTGTAGTACTGCTGAAACTGCTCGAGCTGTCTAAACGAAGAACTGACCAACATCGGGTCGATGATGCGAATGTTGGCAGCGGTCTCAGCGTCGGCCCGAAGCGCACCGGCAGTGGCATCAGTCTTTGCTTGATAATCCTGATTGGAGATTGCATCTAGACCATAAGCCGCACGGGTGGCTGCGATGTTTCGATCGATAAAAGAGGCCTCTAAAGTGCGCTCATTCGGGGTGACCTGAAAGGTCTGAACCACCCAAGGATAAATGCCGCCAAGGATAATCGAGGATACGACCATCAAGCCGGTTGCAAGGATTGACAGACGCCACTTGCCAACTGCCGCGGTGACGATGAAAAACACGGCAACTACAGCGGCGATTAGCGCCAGAATCTGAAAACCTGGGATGACCGCGTTGACATCGGCATAGGTGGCGCCGGTGTAGAGGCCAGTTGCGCTGGTCATGGTTTTGTATTGGTCAAGCCAAAGACTTGCACCCTGAATCAAAAGGTAAACCGCCGCGGTGATGGCGATCTGCACGCGCGCAGCCTTGGAGATGGTGGTTTTGCGACCGGCAAACCGGATGCCACCAAAGACGGTGTGAACAAATGCAGCCAACAAGCCCGAAATCAAAACCGTGGCCGAAGCAAAAGTAGTGACGCCGTTATAGAACGGAAGGTCGAAGAAGTAGAAGCCGAGATCTAGGTGAAACTGCGGGTCAAGTTGACCGGTATAGGTGCGGTTCAGCCAGGTGAGGGCATCGGTCCAGAACGGCGTCGCTGCAGCACCGCCAAAAATGCCGAGCAGAATCGGCAGACCAATCATCACCACTTTGCGCAACTGGTCAATCATCTGACGATAGGCGCCGAAGAGGTCGTTGCCCGAAGCAGCTGAGACATAGATGGGACGGTTTCGGTAGGCCAACCAAAGGCTAAGCCCGCTTAGACCGCCGAGCGCAACGCCACCTATCAAGAACATGACGGTCTGCGAGATTACTCGAGTGAGCAGCACCTGTTTGAAACCGAGCTGGTCAAACCACAAGAAGTCGGTTAGAAAACCGGCCACGGCAAATAGCACAATGAAGATTGCAACGATGATCAAAACAGAAAGTTGAAATTTCGAAATCCTGCGCTTAGGTGAGGTTGCGTTTGACATTTGGGTCTCCGGTTATTTGGCTGTGCAGGTGGGCAAAGATGCAGGGTTGGTTCCGTTGGCGATGTTTTCAAGGTCTGCCTTGGCCTCGGCCAGTTTGCTTACCTTCACCACGGTGATGCCGGCCGGAACGTGACCGACCACTTCGTCGCAGTTTGATGCCGGAGCCAAGAAAATGGTGGCTCCGTTTCGCACCGCACCATAGAGCTTGTGGCGGATGCCTCCGATTGGCCCGACGTTGCCGGCCATGTCGATGGTGCCGGTTCCGGCGATGTTCTTGCCGCCGGTGAGTTGACCGGGAGTTAGTCGATCGATGATGCCGAGGGCAAACATCATGCCCCCGCTTGGGCCGCCAACGTCGCCCAGTTGAAGGTTTACCTTCACCGGAAAGTCATACTTGGTGCCGGCCATGATGCCAAGTCGATAGGCGCCTTTGTCATCCTTGACCGCCGTGATTTGCTGCGTCACCTGCTTGCCTTGTCGCTCGACCAGAACAGTGAGGGCACCATTGGGAGCCTGCTTGCCGATGAC
>CAIPNT010000043.1 GCA_903866485.1 uncultured Micrococcales bacterium
CCGCCAAGCAGCAACGACAGCCAAAGCGGCAACTTGCGTGTCAAAAGGTTCATCGCTGCTGCCACCTGCTGGCGCGGCGCTGAATCACAAGGTATGGAATCATAGCCAAGAGCGCAACCACAACCATGCCCATGGCGAGAGCTTTGCCGAGGTTCATCTGATCATTGACCACGTTGCCATCGACCAGGTTGCCAATCATCAGTGGAACCAGCGCAACGGTGCCGGATGTCATCGCGCGTGCGGTTGCATATGCCGAAAAACCTGCCGCAAACAGCAGCAACACCGAAGAGATAAAACTCGGAAAGAGCAGCGGCAGACCAATGTG
The DNA here is from genome assembly GCA_903866485.1 of uncultured Micrococcales bacterium. Lineage (GTDB taxonomy): Bacteria > Actinomycetota > Actinomycetes > Actinomycetales > Microbacteriaceae > Rhodoluna. The sequence continues at coordinate 326 of CAIPNT010000043.1, forward strand.
TCGCCAAAACTGCGCCTGAGTCGCACCCAAGTTCTTGGCGGCCTCGTGCCACTCACGCCTGATTCCTTGCACTGCCGGCGAGAACACGATCACCATGGTCGGAATCAAGAAGTAAGAATAAACAAAGATGACGCCAGATAGCGAATAAAGCGTGAAGTTTCCGGCGTAAAGGTTGATGCCCAGTGCCTTAAGCACCGCCGTTGCCGACCCCTCGGCGCCGTAGGCTGCAATGAACATGAAGGCCAGTGGAACACCACCGGTGGTCGAAAGAACACTCGAGACTGAGCTGACGAATTGACGCAATCGCTGCGAGCCTCGGGTCTCAACCAGATAGGCAAGGATGGCGCCAGGGATTGCCGAGGTGATGGCCGAAACAAGACCGAGCAAGATGCTGTTGCTAAATGCAGTGCGGTATGGATCGCCTAATGCAACTTTGAAGTTCTGAAAAGTGAAGTGTCCAAAGTTGTCTTGAAATGAACTGAAAAGCACTGACCAGAGTGGCCAGAAAAAGAAAATAGCCATGAAGGCAACCAAAGGCAGCACTCCAATAATCAGTGAGAGCGACTGCCCCGAAAGGATGCCCCGCTTAGAGGCACCCTTTCGGTCGAGAATCTGGTTCTCAGGCTGTTGCATTTTGATTTAGAGGTTTGGCCACTGGGCAACAACAAGGGTCTTAGCCGCTGCCTGCTGGTCAGGGTTTGGCTGCACGATCTTGGCACTCTTAGGGATGTTTAGACCCGCAGGGCCGTTGATGATCGACTTGTTCTTGATCATCGCTGGAGCGTTGATTGGAGTGGCACCACCTGATACGAAGATGTTCTGGCCACCCTCGATCTTTGCAAACAACTTCGAACCCGAAAGCTTCAGGTCAGCTGCGGTTAGCTTGTCGTGGGTAAGGCCCTTGTTCTCTGAGTAGATGAACTCTTCCCATAGGCGAGCAGCCGCACAGTGAGGAGCCTTCTTGTTGATTGCCTGGATGTAAGGAGTTCCCTGAACTACAGCATCGGTTGGGATGGTGTACTTGAGAGTCTTGCCAGCAGCCTTTGCGGTTGCAATCGCACCTGGAGCGTTGAAGTTCCATGAAAGTGAGATCTTGTATGCTCCAGCTGCGAGGTTGGCACCTGTTGCGTTTACTGGCACGAAGTTTCCACTGGCCTTTAGCGCCTTGAAGAAGTCGATACCAGGCTGGATGTTGGTAGCTGAACCACCCTTAGCAATCGAAGCAGCGAAAACCGAGATGAATGATTCCTGAGCCGATGAAGGGTCTCCACCAAGCGCAACCATGCCCTTGTAGGCAGGGTTTGACAGGTCAGAGATCTTAGTCGGCGCTGGGCTTACTGATGCGTCGTAGGCTAGCGCGATGATGCCGCTGTAGTCGCCGTACCAAGCACCGGCTGGGTCCTTCCAAACGCTTGGGATGTGGTCCCAAGTTGAAACCTTGTAAGGTGCGAAGATTGACGGGCGACCGGCTCCGGTCACTGTGTTTAGCGCTGACACACCGATGTCAACAACGTCTGGCTGCTTTGCAGCTGGCGCAGTTGCGATGGTCTGAAGTTCGTAGGCTGATGAACCGTCTGGGTTGTCATCGTTGATCTTGATGCCAAAGGCCTTGGTGAAAAGGTCTATGGCTTCGCCGTAGTTTGCCCAGTCGCGTGGAAGGGTGATTACGTTTAGCGAGCCTTCCTTCTTTGCGGCTGCAACAAGTGCATCCATTCCGCCTGCGGTCTTGAGGTCGGTTACGGTGCAGAAGTTAGTGGCGGCGTTTGATGGTGCTGCTACAGCAACGCTCATGCTCATTGCCGAGATTGCGGCAACTGCTAGAGCCAATACACGCTTTGTGCGCATGTGTGTTCTCCTCTTTTGGTAGGTCCGGATTTGGACTCACCTTGAGTGAACGTGGTCTGCCTGAACGGTTGGTGAACCACTCATTATGAATGGACTGTTAGAGCGTGAAGCCTAGAGGGCGATTCAGTTACCGATAAGTGAAAACAAATCGGCGGCCGAATAAAGAATCGATGTCGCACCTGAAGATTCGAGCTGTTCTGCAGTGTGGCATCCAGTTAACACCCCGTAGACCCGGTCGGCACCGAAGGCCAGCCCGGCTTTGATATCTGACTGTGTGTCACCAAGAACCACGACTGAAGAGTGATCTGCAACTCCAAGTTTTTGCGCCGCAAGATTCAACATGTCAGGATGTGGCCTACCTAGGCCGGCCTCACCCGGAGTTACCGAAAGGTCGATCAAGTCCCACCAGCCGAGCGCCTCGATGATTTGGTCTAGTGTTTTGCGACTAAAACCTGTAGTTAGCACCACGGGAATTGAATCGGCATGCAACTGCTTGAACACCAATTCAATACCTTCGATTGACTGAGCTCCGTTGGTAGCCACTTCGTTGGAGTAGGCCTGCTCAAAAGCCTCGTTGGCCTTTATAGCCTCGGCGCGACTGCCTAAAAGGTGAGTAAAAACCTCAATCTTTGATTGCCCCATGGTTTCAACAACATAATCGAGCCATTCTTGCCCGTGCTCTTGCCAGGCAACGGGAAAAGCCTTGCTGAAGGCTTGTTCGAATGCCTCAATCACCACACCATCATCTTGCATGGTTGTGCCGGCCACATCGAATGCTACGAACGCTGGCTTCAACTTAACTCCCTAAAGGTTGCTTCGGCAATTGCAGGCGCCAAGGTGTTGCCTCTTCCACCAGGGCCGGTTACGAGCACAATTTTGTTGGTGACAAATTTGCGATCACAGATGGCACCATCCGTGCGCTGGCTGTAAACACCATCCCAACGATTGATAATCGGTGGCAATTTTTCACCGATTATTTCGCTGGCCACATCATGCAGATATTGGTAGGCATCTTCGCGAAGTTTGAACTCGAAAGGTTCGTCATACTCATGCGTGTCGCCGATGGTTAGCGTGCCATCGGTTCGCTGCACTAAAAGCAACTGCATTTTTAGCTCGGCGGCAACGGCACTCTGTGAACCCAAATCTTTAAGGGCAGCTACGTCATAGGCCGGATAGTAGCGAAGCGAGTCACCGTCGGCTACCGAAGTCGTGACTTCTCGATCAAACCTGGCGGTGCTCATCATTTGCAGTCTCACGCGACGAAGGGGCGACTCCCTAAACTCCTCACCGAACAGCGAAGTGTGGTCTGCGCCAGGGCAGACAATGGCAAGGTCTGCATCAAATTTGCGGCCGTCTCTTGCAACGGCTCTAATTCCTGCACCGATGTCAACCACTGAAACTACATCTA
>CAIPNT010000044.1 GCA_903866485.1 uncultured Micrococcales bacterium
AAGAAGCCCTGAATCTGTGGAGTGTGAAGGTCGACAGACATCAGACGGTTGGCACCCGAAGCCTTGAACAGGTCGGTCATTAGGCGGGCCGAAATTGGCTCGCGACCCTTGTGCTTCTTGTCTTGACGAGCATATGGAAAGAACGGCGCAACCACGGTGATTCGCTTCGCGCTAGCGCGCTTCAGGGCGTCAACCATGAGCAACTGCTCCATGATCCAGTGGTTGATTGGGGCCGGGTGAGCCTGGATTACGAACGCGTCAACACCACGAACCGATTCTTCGTAGCGAACGAAGGTCTCGCCATTAGCAAAGTCATAGGCTGTGGTTGGCAGAAGCTTGGTGCCAAGAATTTCGGCAACCTCTTGAGCGAGCTCTTGGTGAGCGCGACCACTGACCAGAACCAGACGTTTCGAGTTGTTCGTCGTAACTTCCAAGGGGTTCTCCAGTCTCAATTGAGGTTCTTTAGTTCTTTGCCTTGTGGGCGGCTTCTGCTGCTTCGGTGCCTGGTCGTTTGGCAATTACCCAATCGGCCAGATTTCTCTGTGGAGCAACATTCATTGCAAGGTCGCCGGCTTCGACATCCTTGCGAACGATGGTTCCGGCAGCCGTGTAGGCTCCATCTCCAATCGTAATAGGTGCGACGAATACGTTGTGCGAGCCGGTGCGCACGTGAGAGCCGATCGAGCTAGCGTGCTTCTTGACACCGTCGTAGTTGGCAAAAATCGTTCCGGCGCCAATGTTTGACTGTTCGCCGATGGTTGCGTCACCTACATAACTCAGGTGTGGCACCTTGCTGCCGGCACCGATCTTGGCATTCTTGGTCTCAACAAAGGTGCCGATCTTGCCATCGGCACCAAGCTCGGTGCCTGGGCGAAGGTAAGAAAATGGACCGACGCTTGCGCCGGCGCCAATCTTTGAACCGGTGGCGTGCGACTTCACAACCTTGGCGTTCTCGCCAACCTCAACGTCAACCAAGACTACCTCTGGGCCAACCACGGCACCGGTCTCGATCTTGGTGAAACCCTGCAGGTAGGTGCCAGGCAAAATAGTTACATCTTTGGCGAGCTGAACGGTGACGTCAATCCAGGTCGAAGAAGGGTCTTGGATGGTTACGCCGGCCACCTGCCAAGCCTCACAAATGCGGTAGTTGAGTTCAGCAGCGACTTCGCCGAGTTGCACGCGGTCGTTGATGCCAGCGACCAACCAGTTGTCGGCTACGGCGAGCGCCTGAACCTTGAAGCCTTCGTGGATGAGTTCTGCAGCAGCATCGGTAAGGTATTTCTCGCCCTGAGCGTTGTGCGAACCAACCTTGGTTAGAGCGTTACGAAGCAAAGCCGCGTCAAACACGTAAACGCCTGCATTTACCTCGGTGATTTCGAGCTGTTCGGCGTCGGCATCGCGATCTTCAATGATCTGAATGAACTTGCCGTCATTCGAGCGAATGATGCGTCCGTAACCGGATGGGTCTTCGACAATTGAGGTCAATATTGTGGCTGCGAAGGCACCGCTCAGATGAGCGTCGATGAGCGACTCCAAGGTTGGCACGTCTAGCAGCGGAACGTCTCCGCTGGTGACCACTACTGCACCGTCAAAGTCTGCTGGCAGCGCATTTAGCGCACATTCAACCGCACGACCGGTGCCGGGAATCTCGTCCTGCTCGGCGATGATTGCGGTTGGGTAGAAGTTTTCGATGTAGTTGGCGATTAAGTCACGTTGGTGGCGAATGACCGGCACCACGTGCGCGGCACCAAGCGAACTAGCTGTGGCAAGTGCGTGGCCAAGCAGCGGCAAGCCGGCGATTTGGTGCATTACCTTCGGCGTCGAAGACTTCATGCGAGTGCCAGCGCCAGCTGCCAAGACAACTACTGCCAGGTGCTGTTCGCGCATTCTGCTCCTTGATTGTGCTGCTCCCCCACCAGGACTCGAACCTAGAAAGCCGCCTCCAAAGGGCGGAGTGTTGCCATTACACCATGGGGGAACGTGAACTTTCGCTCACCCTTCAAGTCTGCCAGATAAACCGGATTATTGCTGACCCAACAGCTCAGAAGTTTCTAACCAATCAAGCTCTAGCACTTCACGCTTTTGGTTTAGCTCAGCCTGACGCGCTACGAATTTTGCCAGCCCTTCATAGTCGCTTTGATCGTGGGCGGCCATATCAAGGTGCAACTTGGCTTCGTCGGAGGCAAGCTTCTCTAGGGCACGTTCAACCCTCGCCAGGTTTTTCTCGGCATCGCGCAGTTGAGCGCCAGACAGGCCGTTTGCCTTCGGCGCGTTTGCCGCTTCAACAGTCACCTTTGTCGCCGCAGGCGCAGACTTGCCACTTAGAGAATGCTTGCGCAACTCTAGGTATTGATCAACTCCGCCGGTTAGGTGACGCAGTCGGCCGTCTCCGAGAAGCGCATACTGGTGATCGGTCACACGCTCGAGCAGATACCGGTCATGGCTAACCACAATCAGGGTGCCCGGCCAACCATCGAGCAGGTCTTCCATTGCCGCCAAAATGTCGGTGTCTAGGTCGTTGGTCGGCTCATCAAGAATTAGCACGTTCGGCTCACCAAACAACAGTCTCAAAAACTGCAGACGGCGACGTTGTCCACCCGAAAGCTCTTCGATCGGAGTCTGCAGCTGCGCCTGGGTGAAACCAAGCTGCTCGACAAGCTGGCCAATGCCCACTTCTTTTTTGTCGACCACAAAAAACGACTTCTCGCGCGCGATGAGACTGAAGATGCGCTCACCGTGAAATTCATCCAACTCGCGAACCTCTTGGCTTAGTGTCGCAATATTTACCGTTTTGCCGCGCTTGACTCGACCCTCGGTTGGTTCGAGCGAACCCTGAATCAACTTGAGCAGCGTGGTCTTGCCAGCGCCATTTACGCCAACCAAACCGACTCGATCGCCGGGCCCAAGTCGCCAGGTTACGTCATGCAAAAGCTCTCGTCCGCCGACCGAATAGCTCAGGTTTTCGACATCGACAACATCTTTTCCAAGCCGCTGCGTGGCCAGCTTCGAAAGCGCCACTCGATCGCGCGGTTCGGGCTCGTTGGCAATCAATTCGGCAGCGGCATCCATGCGAAATTTAGGCTTCGAGGTGCGCGCTGGCGCGCCCCTGCGCAACCAAGCCAGCTCTTTGCGCATCAAGTTTTGGCGACGGGCCTCAGATGCGGCCGCACTTCGGTCACGCTCATTGCGCTGCAAAATGTATGCGGCATAGCCACCTTCGAATGGCTCGATAACACCGTCGTGCACTTCCCAGGTGAGGTTGCACACCTCGTCGAGAAACCAACGGTCGTGGGTGACCACAATCAACCCACCGCCGGATGCCGGCCAGCGCGACTTGAGGTGTGCGGCTAACCAGGCCACTCCTTCGATGTCGAGATGGTTAGTCGGCTCATCCAGCATCACAATGTCTAGGTCTTGAACCAACAGCTTGGCAAGGGCAACTCGGCGGCGTTGGCCACCAGAGAGCGAACCAACCTGCTGTTGCCAGTCAAGGTCATTCAAGAGACCTGAAATTACATCGCGAATCTTTGCATTGCCAGCCCACTCGTGCTCGGGCATGTCTCCAACCACGGATTGACCGATGGTCAGGCCGGGGTCGATCACGTCGGCTTGGTCTAATAAACCGATGCTGAGACCGTTTCGGTGGGTGATGCGTCCAGAGTCGGGTTCGATTCGGCGATTGAGCAATTTCAGTAGGGTGGACTTTCCGTCACCGTTGCGGCCGACCACGCCAATTCGGTCGCCCTCGTTGACACCAACCGTGATGTTGTCAAAGACTTTCTTGGTTGGAAATTCGAGGGTCAGAGCCTCGGCACCTAAAAGGTGAGCCATTAGTGCTCGTCTCTAATAAACGCGCCAACCGATGGGCCAGAAGTGGCGATTGCCGGGCGACCTTGGCTACTGAGTTTGACCGCCAAGGCCTCGGCCGAACGTTGGTCGGCAGCCAAGAATGCAATGGTTGGGCCGGAGCCTGATACAAATCCGGTGAGTGCACCCGCGGCTAGGCCGGCGTCTAGGGTTAGCTTCAGATCTGGGCGCAAATCTAGAGCGGCCTCTTGAAGGTCGTTGCGCAAATGTTCAGCCAAAAGGGCTAGGTCGCCGCTCTTCAAGGCGTCAATAACCAGGTGACCAACCTCGGCGGGTGGCATCTTTCGGGGGTCTTGGCCACGCTGCGCACGCAGCTCATCAAGACGCTGATATACCGCTGGAGTGCTGAGACCCTGATCTGATGTCACCAGCACTAAATGCAGCTTGGACACGCCCGAAATTTCGGTGAGCTTCTCGCCTCTACCAAGGCCGATGCAGACCCCGCCGCGAAGGGCGAACGGAACATCTGCACCCAAGACCACGGTCGAAGCGATCATGTTCTGATCGGCTGAAAAAGCAGAATTTTGCCAAAGATCGGCAACCGCCAAAAGCGCTGCTGCAGCATCTGCCGAACCACCGCCCATACCCCCAGCAACCGGCACATTCTTGGTCAGAGCAAAGCGCAGGCGCTCGGCCGAAAGGTTTCCCTCGGTCACGGCAGCAACAAAATCTGCGGCCTTAACAACGAGATTCGAGGCATCCAGGGGCACCTGATCGAGGTGATTTTGCGGGATGCTTCCCAAAACCTGAATCTCAAGCGAATCTGAAAGCGAGACCGAAATCTCTTCACGAAGATCGAGCGCCAAATAAACACTGGCCACCTCGTGAAAGCCGTCATCCATGAGCGGGCCCACGGCAAAAAAGAGGTTGGTTTTGCCGGGCGCTGATGCAGCAACCGATTTGATTTCAGACATTAGGCCTCTAGTCGACGCTGCACGCCGCCGAGCACTTCGCGCCAATAAAGTTCACGCGGCTTAATGCCAGCTTCGGTAGGGATGAGTTCGTGCTGCACCTGAATCACAATGGCACCGCCGTCTTTGGCCACAAAGTGAATGTGAGCACGGGTTTTGTCATCAAAGGCAAACGAAATTTTGCCGCCCTTTGCAGCCAACACTCGTGGACGGTCAAAGACCACCCATGAATGCACATCGTTTAGAACCGTATAGAGGCGAGACATTTCGACATCGAACTCACGCTTGATTGTGAAGGTGAAACGGCCGGTTGGTTGCTCTGAGATCTTGCCTAGCCCGCGCGCCTCAACATAGGCAAGACCAATCGACTCGGCCCACCAATCGCTGAGCTTGGTGCGCTTCTTTAGCCATGAAACAATCTGCTTGGCTGTCCAAATGAAAGCCTGCTGTTCGTCAAGCAAAGCAAACCACTCTTCGCGCTGGTGACCGGTTTCTTTGACCACCTTGTCGGCTTCGATGTGAGGGTCGACGGGAGGCAGATTCTTCTTAAAAAGCGCCATTATTTTGCCTTTGCAATCGAAACAAATTGGTGAACGTCAAGTTCTTCACCACGAGCTTGAGGACTGATTCCAGCCGCAACCAGAATGCGCTCGGCCTCGGCGGCAGAGCCCGCCCAAACGGCAAGCGCTTGTCGCAGGGTCTTGCGCCTCTGGCCAAATGCCGCGTCTGCAACTTCAAACGTTGCCAGCCTAAGAGCCTCATCGCCCAGAGCAACCTTGCGTTTGGCAAAGTAGACCAGAGCAGAATCGACGTTTGGCACGGGCCAGAAAATGTTTCTGCCGACATTGCCAGCCAGCGCAGACTCGGCATACCAGGCAAGTTTTACACTTGGCACGCCATAAATCTTTGAACCCGGCGTTGCGGCGAGACGATGCGCGACCTCGGCTTGCACAAGCACCAGCCCGGTTTGGATGCTGGCGAACTGCTCTAGGAAATGCAGCAGCACCGGAACCGAGATGTTGTATGGCAAGTTGGCAACCAGCGCGTCTGGCGCGTGTGGCAAATCGTTGACCTTCAAGGCATCATTTCGCACCAATGTGAAATCAGTTGACGGTGCACGCTTAGCGATGGTGGCCTCAAGCTCGGCGGCCATTTTCGGGTCGATCTCAACTGCAACCACTCGATCGGCCACCTCAAGCAAGCCAAGGGTTAGTGAGCCCAAGCCAGGCCCAATTTCTACCACGGTCTCGTTACCCGAAAGTTTGGCTGCCGAGACGATTCGACGAATGGTGTTTGGGTCGGTGACAAAATTTTGACCAAGTTTTTTGGTTGGGGTGACGTTCAGTCGAGCCGCAAGTTCACGCACGTCGACGGCGCCAAGAAGCTGAACCTCTGCCATTAAAATCCCTCAGCCCATGAGCCATAGACTCGCTCGGTGTTTGCGGCAAGCTGAGATGCAAGTTCGTTAACGTCAACCCCGCGCTGCTCGGCCATGAATCGCACTGTGATCGGAACCAAGTATGGCGAGTTTGGTCGACCGCGATAGGGCTCAGGTGCCAGAAATGGTGCATCAGTTTCAACCAAAATGAGTTCGCTTGGCGCCATGATGAGGCTGTCGCGCAGGTGTTGGTTTCGCTTGATGGTGATGTTGCCGGCAAAAGACATGTACCAGCCATTGTCAATGCATATTTGAGCCAGGTCGGTTTCGCCCGAATAGCAGTGAAAGACAACTCTTTCAGGTGCACCAACACGAAGCAAGGTCTCTACCACATGGTGATGCGCATCGCGATCATGAATCATGAGAGCGATGTTGTTGTCTTTGGCGATGCGAATGTGCTCTTCAAACGAATGTTGCTGAAGTTCTAAGTTGTTTTCGCCGTCGGTTCTAAAGAAATCTAATCCGGTTTCACCTATTGCTCGCACGCGAGGTTGCTTGGCCAGCACCTCTATTTCGGCGATGGCGACATCGAGGTCAGCCTTGGTTTTATAGAGCGGAGCCTCGTTTGGATGAAGGGCAACTGCGGCAAGCACACGCGAATCTTTGGTGGCCAACTCGGCGCACCACTTTGAACTCTCGAGTGTCACGCCAACCTGAACCACGCCCTTGATGCCAACGCTCTGGGCAAGATCAAGGTTCTCTTGCCAGGCCATGACACCCAACTCTGGGTCAAACTCAAACTCGAGGTGGCAGTGATTGTCGTATACGGCAACTTCTAGCGGCTCTGGAGCGGGCGGAAAACTGGCTGGCTTTTTGGCTTTGGCTTGAACCTCAGGCGCCCCAGCTTTAGAGTTTCTAACGAATTGCTCTTCGGCCATAGATTAGTTCGCTTCGGTTGCGTCGGTTTCGATGCGTGGAAACAGCGGTTCAAGTTCACCGATGGCAACGCCAGATTTCAACTGACCCCAGGTTGCGGCTGCCGAAAGCGGCTGGTCAGCTAGGTTGCCGAGTGAGGCCTGGCCAATGGTTGACCACAACTTTGCGGCCACCTTTGGGGTAACCGGAGCCATCAGAGTGGCAAGCACTCGCAAGCCCTCTGCCGCTGTGTAAAGCACGGCGCCCAGACGGTCGCGCTTTGCCTCATCTTTGGCCAGCACCCAAGGCTCTTGAACGGTGATGTAGTTATTCAACTCGTCGACGAGCGTCCAAACTGCAATCAAAGCATCCTGGATGGCCACATCGTCAATTGCTTGGTCGGCGTTGACCACGGCGGCTGATGCAATCTGCTGCACCTTCAGGTCATCATCGGTGGCTGCACCTGCAGCCGGCAAGACACCACCAAAATAGCGATGAATCATCGCGACCACTCGCGACGCTAGATTTCCAAATCCGTTGGCCAGCTCTGCTTGATAGCGAGCCGATAGGTCTTCCCAAGAGAATGAACCATCTTGGCCAAAGGCGATTGCCTTCATGAAGTAGTAGCGAAATGCGTCTGAACCAAAAGTGTCGGTGATCTGGCTAGGCGCGATGCCGGTGAGCTTTGACTTCGACATCTTTTCGCCGCCAACCAGCAACCAGCCGTGACCAAAAATCTGCTTTGCGGGTGGCAAGCCAGCGGCCATCAGCATCGCAGGCCAAATAACGGCGTGAAAACGCAGGATGTCTTTGCCGACTACCTGAACGGTAGCTGGCCAAAGCGACTCGAACTGAGCCTTTGCCTCGGCGCTGTCTTCGCCGTAACCGATCGCGGTGATGTAGTTCAAGAGTGCATCGAACCACACATAGGTGATGTGGCTGTCATCCCAAGGAATGTCGATTCCCCAGTCGAACTTCTCTTTAGAACGAGAAATTGACAGGTCGGTTAGACCGCGCCGAACGAACGAAACCACTTCGTTGCGAGCCGATTCAGGTTGAATGAACTTCGGATTCGCTGCATAAAAGTCGAGAAGAGGCTGCTCAAATTCACTGAGCTTGAAGAAATAGTTGGTTTCAGCAAGTTTTTCTACTGGCTTCGAATGGATCGCACAAACTGGCTGACCCTGAAAGGCGCCTTCGCCAGGCAAAAGGTCGGCCTCGGTCTTGTACTCTTCGCAGCCAACACAGTAGTTGCCCTCGAACTCACCACGATAGATGAAGCCGGTGTCATAGAGGTTCTGCAAGAACTTTTGAACGTTCTTTTCATGGCGAGGTTCTGTGGTGCGAATGAAGTCTTGGTTTTCGATGTCAATGGTCTCAAGCAGTGGCAACCAAGCCTCTTCGACCAGTTTGTCAGCCCAAGCCTGCGGTGAAACAGAGTTGGCCGATGCCGTGCGCAGAATCTTTTCGCCGTGCTCATCGGTGCCGGTCAGCAAGAAGCTGTTTTCACCACGTTGGCGGTGCCAGCGCGCCAAAACGTCTGAAGCTACCTCGGTGTAGGCGTGACCGATATGTGGAGCATCGTTGACGTAGAAGATAGGGGTCGTGACATAGAACGACTTACCTTTGGTGTTTGGCATTCTTCTATCTTAAAGCTTTGCGTGCCTCGAGCACCGATTGATAGAGCTCACTCTTGCTGGCACCGGCGGCCGATGCAATCTCTGCAACTGCTTGTTTTAGACCAACACCTTCTTCGATGAGTGCCAGAACCTGTTGCAGCAAATCTTCAGTTTTGATTTCTTGAACCTCGGCACCGGCAATAACCAACACCATTTCACCCCTTGGTTCAGAGGCAGCCCAGGCAACCAAATGCTCTAGCGTGCCGCGCTGGGTGTGTTCAAACTTCTTAGTTAGTTCGCGGGAAACGCTGCCCTGCCGCTGCCCACCGAGCACTTTAGCCGCGTCGGCCAAAGACTCTTGAATGCGGTGTGGCGACTCAAAGAACACCATGGTTCGAGGCTCGCGAGCCAGCGCCTCAAAGGCCTTCTTTCGGTCACCAGCTTTGCGCGGCAAGAAGCCTTCGAACGTGAAACGGTCGGTCGGCAATCCAGAAACGGCCAGAGCAGACAAAACCGCTGATGGTCCGGGGATGATGGTTATCTCAATATCGGCAGCCGCGGCGGCACGCACCAGCAAGAACCCCGGATCGCTCACGGTAGGCATGCCCGCATCGCTAACCACCAAAACGTCTTCGTCGTTGGCGATTTCGAGAATTTGCGCGATGCGTTCACCCTCGTTGTGTTCGTGCAGGCTAAAAAGCTTGGCGTTTAGCTTCACTGAGAGATTATTTGCCAGCTTTAGCAGGCTGCGGGTGTCTTCGGCGGCGATGTATTTGCTCGACTTTAAGTGTTCGATAAGGCGAGGCGAAGCATCGGAAAGGTTTCCGATTGGAGTCGCAGCAAGTATGAGCACGTTCTATTGTCTAGCATTAGGGCGTGAACGCATTGCTAAATCGAGTTTTGTTTGACCAAAAAAGTCGAGCAGCGTTTGGCCGCGTTTCGTTTTGGCTGGTGATTGCACTCGCTGCGTTTTTGCGACTGTTCAACCTCGGCTACCCAAGCAAATTGGTTTTTGATGAGACCTATTACGTCAAAGACGCTTGGACTCTATGGAACACGGGAGCCGAGAGATCATGGCCCCAAAACGCGGATGCCGCCTTTGAGAGCGGTCATACAAACGGTTGGCTAGCCGACGGAAGTTTTGTAGTTCATCCGCCACTGGGCAAATGGATCATCGGCTTTGGCATGTGGCTGTTTGGCGCCCAAAACAGTTTTTCTTGGCGCATCATGGTTGCCCTGCTGAGCATCGCATCGGTGGCCCTGCTCATGGTGATTGCAAAACAACTTTTCAAGTCAAACCTTTGGTCACTGGTTGCCGGATTCTTGCTGGCTGTTGACGGTCACGCAATCGTTTTGGGTCGCACAGCACTGCTAGATGGCATCCTCATGTTTTTTGCTCTGCTTGGCTTCTACTTCGTGTTGAAAGACCAGGCAACGCGCGATGTCGAGGCTTTGACTTGGCGTCGTCCCTGGTTGGTCTATGCCGGCCTTGCGCTAGGGGCAGCAACCGCCGTCAAGTGGTCGGGGCTCTATTTCTTGGCAGCATTCGGCTTGTATGTCGTGATAAGCGATGCCCTAGCAAGGCGTCGGGCGAAAGAGCCGAAGTTTCAGACGCCAGAAATAGCAGACCTGGCACCAGACTTGGCCTCGTTTTCGCTGGCCTGGTTGCTATCGAGATTCGTTAGGCCATTGATCGTATTTTTGCTCATGGTGCCGATTGCTGCGGTCACCTATCTGGTCAGCTGGACCGGCTGGTTAACCTCAACTGGTGGCTATGACCGCGACTCAAACAGCAACCCATTCCTGGCCCTGCTCAAGTATCACCAAGACGCCTACAACTTTCACGTCAACCTGCACACCCCACACCCCTATGCCTCTAACCCGCTGACCTGGCTTTTCGACATTCGCCCGACAAGCTTCTTCTATGAAGGTCTTGGCTTTGGCCAAACCGGTTGCGCGGCGCAAGACGGTTGTTCGAGTGCAATCACCCCGCTTGGCAACCCCTTCATCTGGCTTCCCGCCGCAGCAGCGGTGTTCTTCTTGACCTACCTGCTGGTTACCCGCAGAGACAAACTTGCTGGCACCATCCTGATTGGCATCGCCGGTGGTTACGTGCCTTGGCTGGCATTCATGAACCGCACCGTTTTTCAGTTTTATTCGATTGCCTTCTTGCCTTGGATGATTTTGGCTCTGGTCTATGCGCTGTCACTGTTTATCCGGTCGCGAAACGCACTGCAGCGCACCAACGCCATTCGAGGTGTGCTGACCTATCTTGTGGTGGTTGCGGCTGCATCGTTGTTTTTCTTGCCAATCTGGATAGGCACCTGGATTCCCTATTGGTACTGGCACATTCACATGTGGATTCCGAGCTGGATCTAGATGAGCAGCTATGGAGCACTATTTCGCTCACCCGGGTTTGCTCGGGTAATAACCTCGCAACTGTTTGCCCGGTTTCCGTTTGGCATGATGACCCTAGGCTTCGTGATGCACATTCAGCAAGCCCAGCACTCCTATGCCATTGCCGGTTTGGCCCTGGGCGCCGACACCATTGGTGCTGCCATCAGCGGCCCCGTTTTGGGGCGACTTCTTGGCAAATTTGGCACCACCCGAGTGCTCGTCACCGCGGCTTCAATCGGTTCTACGGCCATGCTTGGAATCGCATTGATCAACGCCGCGCCTATCTTCACGATTTTGCTTGCACTTGTGGTTGGGTTGACCTCGCCACCAATTCAATCGGCCGCGCGAACGGTCTATCCAACCTTGGTTTCCAAAAAGATACTGTCTTCGGTTTACGCACTCGACGCCACATCACAAGAGCTGATCTGGGTCATCGGACCGGTGTTGGCAACTGTGCTGGCCGCCCAAATCAGCACGTCATTTGTTGTCATTTTGATGGCAGTGGTGCAGGTGCTCGGCACCGTTTGGTTTTGCTCAAACCCCGAGGTGCACCGCATGGTTTACCCAAAGTCTTCAACCCGGATGGGTGGGGTGCTGGCAAACAAAGTTGTGCTTATCACCGCCATACTTGGGTTGCTACTAATCGGCGGATTCAGTGGTGTTGAGGTCGGCACCGTTGCTGTGGTTTCAAAAAACCTTTCTGGTCTAGTCATCGGCGCACTCTCACTCGGTTCGATTTTTGGTGGCATCTTGCTCGGCAACAAAACCAAATCACCTTGGGCCCTGACTCGATTTTTGTCACTAGTTTTCATTGGTTACGCACTCATTTGGTTGGCACCAACCAACCCAATTTGGCTCTCAATTTGCCTATTCATAGCGGGTCTTGGCGTTGCCCCATCACTGGGATTACTCGGCTCTGCAATCGCAATGAACCTTAAGGCCGGTGATGCGGCGGAGGCTAATGGTTGGGCCAGCACCGGGCAGCTTATGGGCTATTCGGCTGGAGCGGCCTTGTCAGGAATCGCCATCGATTCGGTCTCTCATTCGGCAGCCTTTTTAGTATCAATTGCCTTCGGAGCCGGAGCAATCCTGGTCGCCATAATGGTCAAGCAAATTTTGGAAGCAAACCGAAAGCAGGAGAAATGAAAACCTTCGCCGTTAGTTATCACTATGTGGCCGATGATCAAACCATGACCGAGGTCAGGCCGATTCACCGCAAGTGGCTGGCCGAACAACTTGAATCTGGGAGTTTGCTTGCCAGCGGACCGCTGGTTGACAATCCGGGAGCGCTATTAATCTTCAAGTCGGAATCTCTTGAGACCCTTGCCGGTTTACTAGACCATGACCCCTTTGATCTTGCCGGATGCATTGGCGAACGAGTGATCAATGAATGGAACCCCGTGTTCGGACCTTGGAGCAACTAATGAACTTTAATCCCGCAGATATGCCGATGGTGACGTTAAACAACGGTCACCGCATTCCACAGCTTGGCCTCGGAGTCTACAAAGTTGAGGCTCACTCAGCGGCTGACCTGGTTGCCGAGGCCATCGAGACTGGCTATCGCCGGATCGACACCGCAGCCATCTATCTAAACGAGGCCGAGGTTGGTCAAGGCATTCGTCAAAGTTCTGTCTCGCGCGACGAAATCTATGTGACCACAAAAATCTGGAATGACCGTCAGGGTTTTGAGAGTGCGCTTGAGGCCATAGACGAAAGCCTTGAACGACTCAACATCGATTACATCGACATGTTGCTAATTCACTGGCCGACACCGGCCCAAGACAAGTTTGTTGAAACCTGGGCCGCATTTCAGCAGGCTCTGGCCACGGGCAAGGTTCGCGGCATCGGAGTTTCAAACTTTCAGCCAGACCACCTGCGCAAGCTCATCGCGGCTGCAGGCACCGTACCGGCAATTAATCAGGTTGAGTTGCACCCTGCGCTTCAGCAGCCTGAGCTGCGCTCTTACAACAGCTCACACGGCATTGCCACCGAGGCTTGGTCACCGTTGGCAAGAGGCCGCTTCAACAGCGAGGTGGTAATCACTGACATTGCTGCCAAACATGGCAAAACCCCAGCACAGGTGATCATCCGCTGGCACATTCAGCTGGGCAACCTGGTGATTCCAAAAACCGCCCACCCAGAGAGATTAATTCAGAATATCTCGGTCTTCGATTTTGAACTGGATGAGCGCGACATGGCATCGATTGCCACGCTCGACTCGGGTTTTCGAACCGGACCTAACCCAGATGAATTCGGGTAACGACAATGCGAGTGCTTATTTCAGGAGCAACCGGACTGGTTGGAAGCGAAGTGGCCAGGCAACTGACCGCACAAGGACACACCGCACTCAAACTAGTTCGACGTGCAGCAACTGCGCCGGATGAGGTTGAGTGGAACCCGAAGACCGGATTCATCACCGAAGGCGTGATAGAGACCGTCGACGCAGTGGTCAACATGGCCGGCGCAACAACTGGCAAAATTCCTTGGACCCGTCAATACAAGCAAGAGATTGTCAACTCGAGAATCGATTCAACTCGCACTCTGGTAAATGCAATGATGACCGCTTCTAAGCGTCCAAAGGTTTTGGTAAGCGGCTCGGCATCCGGGTTCTATGGCGACTCGGGCAACCGCGTTCTAAGCGAAACCGACCCCAAAGGCACAGGATTTTTGAGTGACCTGGCTTTTGAGTGGGAGCAAGAGGCTTTAAAGGCGCCAACCGAAGTGCGAGTGATTCTAGCTCGAACCACGATGGTCATGTCTCGAAAACTTGGCGCTCTAGGAAGACTGCTGCCACTGATCAAATTCGGCGTCGGTGGCCCGTTGGGTTCTGGCAAGCAGTGGTGGGCATGGATCAGTCAGGTCGATGAGGCAGCAGCCATCATCCATCTGATCAACTCACCATCGGCAAGCGGCGCTTTCAACTTGACCGCCCCAGAGCCGGCAACCTGTGGCCAAATCGTCAAGTCTTTGGCACGACAGTTGCGTCGACCAAGTTTCTTGCCAGTTCCATCCTTTGCGCTCAGGTTCTTCTTGGGCGAGGCAGCCACCGAGTTGCTGCTGTGCAGTCAAAACATGAGCGCCGAGCGATTGCTATCAACAGGTTTCAAATTCACCCATCCAACTCTTGATGAAGCTTCGGCTTGGGTGCTTGGCAGAGATTAACTTTTAGGCAAAGTAAAACCCCGCTCCCAATTGGTGGCGGGGTTTTGCTTTAAATCGGGTTACTTTGCTGCAGGCTTCTTTACCGCTGGCTTAGCAGCAGGCTTAGCAGCAGGCTTAGCAGCAGGCTTCACGGCAGGCTTAGCAGCTGCCTTGGCGGCAGGTTTTGCAGCAGGCTTAGCAGCAGGTTTTGCCGCAGGCTTCGCAGCAGGCTTCGCAGCAGGCTTCGCGGCAGGTTTTGCCGCAGGCTTCGCAGCTGCCTTGGCGGCAGGTTTTGCGGCAG
>CAIPNT010000045.1 GCA_903866485.1 uncultured Micrococcales bacterium
CGATCATCGGAAGCAGGATGTTCCAAGCCCAGGTGACGCCACCGGCGTGAACCTCTAGGTGGGTTGGAGCTAAACGAAGCGCGCCATCCAAGAAGCCGATATACCAGTCAGGCTGGGTTCCAGCTGAAACTGGCGATGGGTCATAGCCACCGTAGTTCCAGACCGGGTTGATGGTAAATGTTGCGGCAACCAGCATGATGACACCGAAGACGATGAAGAAGAATCCACCTGCCTTTGCAACATAAACAGGCATTAGTGGGTAACCAACCACGTTGGTGTCTTTGCGACCCGGGCCCGAGTAGTGGGTGTGCTTGTGAATGACCACCATGAAGAGGTGAATCACGATGAAGATCAGAATCAAAGCCGGAACCAACAGAATGTGAAGGCCGTATAGGCGGGCAACAATCTGCTCACCAGGGAACTGACCGCCGAAGAGCAATGACGAGGTATAGGCGCCAATGACTGGCAAACCCTTGATCATTCCATCGATGATGCGCAGACCGTTTCCTGAAAGCAGGTCATCAGGCAGAGAGTAGCCGGTGAAGCCGGCAGCCATGCCCAAGACGAACAGCATGAAACCTACTACCCAGTTGATTTCGCGTGGCTTGCGGAACGCACCGGTGAAGAACACGCGAAGCATGTGCAGACCAGCTGCAGCAACGAATAGCAGCGCAGCCCAGTGGTGCACCTGGCGCATCAGCAGACCGCCGCGCACCTCAAATGAGATGTCAAGAGTAGATGCATAGGCGATCGACATCTCTGCACCCTTTAGAGGCCCATAGACGCCGTCATAGATGACCGGAGTCATTGCTGGCTGGAAGAAGAAGGTTAGGAAGGTTCCCGATAGCAACAGCACGAAGAAGCTATAAAGGGCAACTTCGCCAAGCATGAATGACCAGTGGTCGGGGAAGACCTTGCGGCCGAACTCCTTCAGGATTCCGGCTACACCGACGCGCTCGTCGAGATAGTTAGCGGTTCCGGCTAGGAAACCGCCCTTTTTCTGAGTGTTTACAGCGGTGCTCATTCTTAACGCTCCCAGAAGCTAGGGCCAACAGGCTCGGTGAAGTCGCTCTGCGCGATCAGGTAACCATCCTTGTCAACTGCGATAGGCAGCTGAGGCAGTGGGCGTGAGGCAGGGCCAAAAACCACCTTGCACTCGTCGGTGACATCGAAGGTCGACTGGTGGCAAGGGCAAAGCAAGTGGTGGGTGCGCTGCTCGTATAGCGCCACTGGGCAACCAACGTGGGTGCAAATTTTGCTGTAGGCAACGATGCCGTCATAAGACCAGTTCTTGCGCTCTGGTGAGATCTTGAGGTCGCTTGGGTCGAGACGAACCAAAAGCACTGCAGCCTTAGCCTTCTCTTCTAGCTTGCCCTTGGTCATCTCGGCGAGGCCGTCAGGGATGACGTGGAAAACAGAACCGATGGTGACGTCAGAAGCCTTGATTGGCAAACCGGTTGGGTCTTTGGTCAGGCGAGTTCCGGCCTTCCACATGGTGTGGCGCAGGCTGTCTTTAGGGTCTGGACCTAGGTCGCCAAAGAAGAAGATTGCCGGGATTGGAAACAGCGCCAGCGCACCATAAAGCGAACGGCGAATCAGCTTGCGGCGTGAAAAGCCAGACTCGCTGTCGGCAAGCTTGATGATTTCAAGTGCACGCGCACGAACCTCTTCGCTGCCACGGGTCTGGTGACGCTCTTCAGAAACTTCGGCGTCTGGCATCAGGGTCTTAGCCCAGTGAACAGCACCGATTCCGATTCCGAAAAGACCGAAGACGATTCCTAGGCCGAGGAAGAAGGTGTTGTTGCGAACAGTGCCAAGGTCGTCGCTGAGTGGAAATGCGAAGTAGGCGTAGATTGCAAAGATCGAACCGGCGATCGAAGTCAGAAATAGCGCGGCAACCTGACGGGCTGCGGCCTTTTCGTGCTTGACGCTCTTGTCAGTCATGCGCACACGGTGTGGCTCCATGCCTGGGTTGACGACCGCATCGGCGGCGACAGAGGCCAGACCGGTTGCGTAGTCGTGCTCAGGTTCTTGAGAACCCTTGCCTGATGCGATGCTCTTGCTGTCGCTCACAGATAACTCCCTTTTTCTAAAACTTAGTGTCGAAAAAAAACTCAGTTTGACTTGGCGCCAAGCCAGATGGTGATTGCGATGATGAAGCCAAGCGCGAAAATCCAGACGAAAAGACCTTCAACAACCGGGCCTAGGTTGCCCAATTCGTAACCACCGGCCGACGGGTGCGTCTGCACGTAGGTGAGGTAGGTGATGATGTCTTTTTTGTCGGTAGGGGTGAGGTTTGCGTCGTTGAACACCGGCATGTTCTGCGGGCCGGTCAACATCGCCTCGTAAATCACGCTGCCGCTTGAGTTGGTTAGGTTTGGAGCAAACTTGCCCTGGGTAAGCGCACCACCGGCGCCCACTGCGTTGTGACACATTGCACAGTTGATGCGGAACAGCTCACCACCGCGCTGGGCGTTGCCGTTAGGCGCAACCTGGTCTGCGGTTGGAGCTGAAGGGCCAGGTGCCAATGAGGCAACATATGCAGCGAGTGCATCGGTCTGCTCTTGGGTGAACTGAGACGGCTTTGCCATGATCTGAGGGCCAGATGCCTGCGCTGGCATGCGACCGGTGCCTACCTGAAACTCCACAGCTGCCGAACCGACACCAATCAAGCTAGGGGCGTTGGTGGTGCCTTCAGCGTTCTTGCCGTGGCAGCTTGCGCAGTTTGAAAGAAAAAGCTTGTGACCTTCGTCGACCTGAGCCTGGCTTAGCGCCGCGCTGGCCGGCTTGCTCTCAACGGCAGCCGTTGCAGCTGCATAGCCGCCTCCGCTAACTGCTAGACCGGCAGCGATTACAAGAATCGCGGCCATTGGGTGGCGGCGTGAACCATTGAGGTTTCGCTTCATAAAAGCCATAACAAGGATCTCCGTTTTTTATTTCAGAACGTAAACGATTAGGAACAGGCCAATCCAGACCACATCAACGAAGTGCCAGTAGTAAGACACAACGATTGCGCTGGTGGCTTCGTAGTGACCAAACTTCTTGGCTGCGAAGGTGCGGCCAATGATGATCAAGAAGGCGATGAGACCGCCGGTCACGTGCAATGCGTGAAAACCGGTGGTGATGTAGAAGGCGCTGCCGTATGAATTTGCATTTAGAGCCACGCCCTCAGAGATGAGATTGGCGTACTCCCAAACCTGACCCGAAACGAAGATTGCGCCCAGTAGGTAGCTCAAGAAGAACCACTCAACCATTCCCCACTTGACAGGGGAGAGGCCGGTTGCACGAGGCTGTAGACGCTCTGCCGCGAACACACCAAACTGAGCGGTGAACGAGGAGCTCACCAGCACAAGGGTGTTTACCAAGGCGAACGGCACGTTCAAAATCTTGGTGTCGTGAGCCCAAATGTCGGGTGAGTTGGCACGAAGGCTGAAGTAGATTGCGAAAAGTGCCGCAAAGAACATCACCTCGCTGCCAAGCCAAACGATAGTTCCAACAGAAGTGGAACTTGGGCGATTAATTGCAGGCTGCGTCAAAGTTGTCGAAGACATGCTTAAATACTAACCCCGCGCTGACAGCCGAACGGTAAATTTCGACCGTTTTTCTAGGGTTTTTGACCAATAAACTTGTTCTCATGACCAGTGCCCCGAATTGGCCGAGCATTCTCGGCAAGCTCTTGCAAAAAAACGACCTAGAACGGGTCGAGGCTAATTGGGCAATGCGTGAAATTATGTCGGGCGATGCAACCCCCGCGCAGGTTGGCGCGTTCATGATGGCGCTGCGCGGCAAGGGGGAGTCGGTTGCCGAACTCTCTGGCTTGGTCGACGTAATGCTGCAAAATTCGGTGATTTTGAACACCGGCCGTGACGCTGTCGATATAGTCGGCACCGGAGGAGACCTCTTTGGCACGGTTAACATCTCGAGCATGGCCTCGATTTTGACAGCTAGTGCCGGAATTCCGGTCATGAAGCACGGTTCGCGCTCGGCCTCGGGCAAGACTGGATCATCTGAGATGCTCGAGGTGCTAGGCGTTCGACTTGATCTTTCTCCAGAGCGAGTGGCTGACATCTTCAGAGAATGTGGCATCACCTTCTTTTTTGCGCCGGTATTCCATCCGGCAATGCGACACGTGGCGCCGATTCGCAAAGAGCTCGGCGTGCCAACCACCTTCAACTTTTTGGGCCCTTTGGCCAACCCGGCTCAGCCAATTGCAACCTCACTTGGTGTCTCGAACCCGTTTATTGCCCCCTTGATGGCTGCCGAAATGGCGGCCAGGGGTAGAACCGCACTCGTGTTCAGGGGAGAAGACGGCCTCGATGAATTGACCACCACGGGCATCAGCAATATTTGGCAGGTGTGCGGGGGAGAGGTGCGTCAATTCATCATTGACCCAGCCAGGTTTGGAATGCAGCGTGCATCGGTAGATCAGTTGATCGGGGGTGACGCCCACGCGAACGCAGAGGTTACCAAGGCGGTTTTGAGTGGCGACATATCTGGCAATTTGGGCGCGGTGCGCGAAATCGTGGTGCTGAACGCGGCCGCGGGAGTGGTCGCATACGAATTGGCAAAGGATGCCTCACGTGCCGAGTTAGATCTTGATTTGCGATTTGAAGACGCGATTGTGCGCGTGACCGAGGCTTTGAACGCTGGCGCGGCTCGAGAAAAGCTGTCACAGTGGATCACGGCAACTCAAATCTAGTCACCTAAAACAGCAAAACGGGGCTGTGGGTCAAATAGACATTACTTGACATAATGTGCATTATCGGCGTTATGGGCAGGGCTTCAGAAGTGGCTGTTGATCAACTCAGTCAACCCGTGCGGGCCAAGCTGGTCGTCGGTGGCTAAGAGTTCGGCGATGCTCCACCAGCGGTATTCGAGCACATCTCGGTGTTCGTCTTCGGTCCAGCCCGATGCGTCCAGTTCAAAATCGGCGACCGTCAGGCTGAAGAAATAATCTTTGTAGGTGTGCCGATTCTGGCCGTCACCCCACAGCCACTGGCCTGAAATTTCTCCGATCTGCTCTCCAAGTGCCTCCTGTGACACGACGATGCCGGTCTCCTCACGAAGCTCGCGAACCGCCGCCTGAATTGGCGTCTCACCCTGGTCAATGCCGCCACCAGGCGTTATCCAGCGCGGTGGCAAGCCAACCTCAGGGTCAAAGTGTGTCAGCAGCAAAAAGAACTCATTCTTGTGATTTCTGAGCAGAATTCGCGCGGTCTCGCGGTGTTGGTCGGGCTGCATGGCCTACTGTGCTTCCGTTTCAGTCGGTTTGCTTGACATAACATTTTTGGCATTATCCGAGCGATATTTGAAGAATTTGAGCGATCGTTGCATCAGATAGCCAATGCACAAGGCGAAAATGAGGGTTCCCTCGCGAACCTGTCCGCCCAAGAGCCAACCAATCGCTAGCGCCGCGAGTTCTACGACGGTGCGAACCTGCCACACCTTCCATCCGAGTCTTTTGGTAAGCCCCAAGATAAAGCCATCACGCGGTCCGGAGCCCAAGTTTGAGGTTATGTATAGTCCGGTAGCAAAGGCCACGGTGCACATTCCAATCAAGAACATGAACAGGCTCTGCCAGTAGTGGTCGTGTTTTGGCAGGTACTGAGTCCAGAAATCTGCCCATAGCCCGATGAGGACGGCGTTCATGATGCTGCCGACGCCAGGTTTTACCTTGAGTGGAATCCAAAACATCAGCACGATGGTGCTGACAATGATGCTCGCGATGCCATAACTCGTGTGCAACTGCAATGAGATTCCCTGGGCGAACACATCCCACGGTGGAATGCCCACCTTGGCATTGACCACCATAGAAACTGCCAGTCCATAGATGAACAAGCCGAGATTCAATTGGAACAATCGCTTAACAGATTGCAGGTTCGGCCCGAGTTTCATGCCCCAAGCCTAGGTGCAGCCGATAGTTTTGCAGGTATGCACAAGCAGCCTCAAAGTCTTAGCTACCTCTCCCCTGCCCGGCCGCGAGTTTTGGCCCATCGCGGTTTTGCTCACGCCAATGGCGCCGTCGAAAACACAATCGAGGCTTTCAAGGCGGCCTTGGCACTTGGTGCAACGCACATCGAGAGCGATATTCAGGTGACCTCGGATGGCGTTGCCGTGCTGTTTCATGATGACGACCTTTTGCGAGTGGCCGCACTTCCCCAAAAGGTCAGCCAACTCACACTTGAACAGCTGAGAGCAGTGGATCTCGGCTCGGGCGCCCGCATCCCAACGCTGGCAGAAGCACTCGATCAACTGCCAACTGCAAGGTTCAACCTTGACTTTAAGGTTTTGCCAGCCGTTGCTGCCGCCGCCAGAGTCATCAAGGCGGCAAGCGCCCAAGAGCGCATCCTCGTGGCCAGTTTCAGTGAACGCCGCAGAAGGCTCGCCGTTCATGCGCTGCGCGACAACAAGCTTGATTCGCAGAGCATCGCAAGTTCTGCAGGTTCTTTGCGATTGCTGACGCTCTGGCTAGCCTCCAAACTCTCAGCAAACTGGCTGCTTGGGCTTTTGACTCAAGATATCGTTGCGCTGCAGATTCCCACCAATTCGGCCGGACTTCGCTTCGACTCCCCCGCTTTCATCAGCAAAATTAGGGCCACCGGGTGCGAGATTCACTACTGGACCATAAATGACTCGGATGAAATGAGGCGCCTGATTGCGTTGGGAGCCGATGGCGTAGTGACCGATCGAACTGATATTGCTGTGAATACCCTGCTAACCGCGAGTTGAGTTTGCCACCAGGTTGCCCGATGCGGGATGATTGAGCGTTACGGAGTTGTTATACATCTCCGCAGCCCCAAAAGGGCGCTTAAATCAGGAGGAAATATGGCACAGCAGACAATGCGCGGTATGCGTCTCGGCACACAGAGCCTAGAGAGCGAACGCGGAGTCAACTATTCGGCTCGCGTAACCCACAGCTATCAGTGCGCAAACAACCACGTTTCTGAAATGGTGTTTTCGGCAGACGCCGAGATTCCACAGACCTGGCAGTGCAAGAGCTGCCCACAGCAGGCTGTGCTTCTAGAAGATGGCAAGATCATTGCGCTAGACCTCGTTGAAGACAAGACCCCTCGCTCGCACTGGGAGATGTTGCTAGAGCGCCGCACCCACGAAGAACTCGAAGAAATTCTTCAGGAGCGCCTCGACTACATTCGTGCCCGACGCGCTGGTGGTCAAGCAGACCTGTAGACAAGTTCAAAGCAAAAGGGCCACCGATTTTTCGGTGGCCCTTTTGCTTTGCCCAGCTGCTTGCAAGCGGTGGCTGGGTTATCTTGTGAATCTGGAGAAACCCCACTTGGTGACCAACCACAGGGCCTCGAGCAGAATGCCGCTAGACATCTTTGAGGCCCCCAGTGTGCGTTCTACAAACAGAATCGGAACCTCAATGACTCGAGCGTCGGCTTTCGAGCTGCGCCAAGACATTTCAACCTGAAAACCGTAACCCTTGGCGTTGACGTCGGTTAGGTCAAGCTGTTGCAGAAAAGTTGAGCGATAGACGCGAAAACCGGCGGTCACGTCGCGAATCGACACGCCTAGCATCATGCGTGAATAGGTCGAACCACCGCGTGAGATCAATTCGCGATACCAAGGCCAGTTCTCCACTGCTCCCCCGGCAACCCAGCGCGAACCGATGACCAGGTCGGCCTGCTCTTTTTTGTCCAGCAGCT
This sequence comes from uncultured Micrococcales bacterium, assembly GCA_903866485.1. Classification (GTDB taxonomy): domain Bacteria; phylum Actinomycetota; class Actinomycetes; order Actinomycetales; family Microbacteriaceae; genus Rhodoluna. The sequence continues at coordinate 7,668 of CAIPNT010000045.1, forward strand.
TTGGCAAGTCTTGCGGACGGTGACTGCCATCGGCGTCCATCTCAACAACGTACTCATAGCCGCGTTCAAAAGCCCAGGCAAACCCGGCTAGATAGGCTGCGCCCAGGCCGTTCTTTTCGGTGCGGTGCATCACGAAGACTCGGTTGTTTGTTGCTGCGAGGTTGTCAGCCCAGGTGCCGGTGCCGTCAGGGCTGCCGTCATCAACCACAAGCAGGTCGACTTCGTCGGTGGCTGCCAAAACCCCAGTCAACGTGATTGGCAACGACTCAATCTCGTTGTAGGTAGGCATGATTACTAGGGTTTTCAAACTTGCTCCTGGGTTTTCTTCCTCCGAAATCTAACCCATGTTCCTGAAAGAACGATGAGAGCTAGCCCCATGATGATGGTGAACAAATTGAAAGCCGGTTCAATGCGCATTGCTGGGGTGATCGCGGTGCGAAGTGGAACTCGGGTGACCATAACACCCGGCTTGAATGTCGGAAGTTGAGACAAAACCTCGCCATCCGGACCAAACACTGCACTGACACCTACGGTTGAGTCATTCACCACCGCCCTACCGGTCTCAATGGCACGTAACTTGGCAATGGCAACTTGCTGATAGGTTTCGTCGCTGCGACCGAAATCTGAGTTATTCGTTTGTGAGATGATCACCTGGGCTCCCTGATTGACCAGGTCGCGAGAAATGTCATCGACGGCAATTTCAAAGCAAATTAGGACACCTAGATGGGTTTTACCTATGTCAAAAATGCCATCCCGGGTGCCAAAACTGAAACCCCTAGAGATAAGACCGATGAGGCCTGGAGCCAGTGAGTACCAAAATGACCGGTCTGGCACATACTCGGCGAATGGCACCGGGCGCTTCTTGTCATACCAGTCGGTTGCTCCGATGCCCGGCTTCCAAAGAATCGACGAGTTGTAGATTTGGTTTCCGCGCTCGGTCAGTGTGCCGAAAATCAGAGGAACGTGCAGTTGCTTGTCGACTAGCGTTCGAATCTGGTCGGCCACGGCTAGATCAGACAACGGGCTAATGTCTGAAGCGTTTTCTGGCCAAACCACCACGTTTACACTTTTGGCCAGCGGATTGGCCGCGATAAGTTTGGTGGCATCCAGATGGTTTTGAAGAATCGAACCGGCCACTTGATTGGCAAAGAGTCCCGCGTTGGCATTGCCCTGAACCGCGGCAATCACATAGTTGCCGGCTTGAGCATCGGTAGGCAAAACGGTAGCCGCCGGGATGGCAAACACCAAGGCAAGGGAGGTCAGTGCGATTGCGGTGGATGGTTTTGCGAAACCCGACCCTCGGCCTGCAATCCAGCTGGTGACCGCGAGCGTGCTGATGAAGGCGATCAGAAAACTCAGCAGTGGCTGGCCGCCGAAATAAACCCACTTGCCAAGCACCGAGTCGGCCTGAGACATTGCCAGACGTGACCAAGGAAATCCGCCGTAAGGCATGTTGATGGCCACCCATTCGCGAGCAGTCCAGAGCGTGGCCGTCGCCAACGATATTTGGGCGGGGCGCCAAGAACTCGCACCGAAGCCATCCAGCCAAACTGTGCTTTTGGCGATGGCACCCATGCCAAATGCAAAGATGATGGCTTCAAGCCCCGAAAGTGCCAGCAGCGGTGCCGGGCCGAGATACTGGCTAATCCAGGTGATTTGAGCGAAATAAAAGCAAAAACCGCCTACAAAGCCAACCAACAGCGAACGCCACGGTTTTAGCCCGCGGATAGAAACGAAAAGCGCCATCACCGAGATGAAAATTGCCGGCCAAAAATCAAAGCGTGGATAGGCCAGGGTCGAAATAGCACCGCCAATGCCAGCAAGCGGAAGGCGCCAAAGCAACTGCCGGTTCGGGGTGCGTGCACTAGCCATAGTAGGAATATGCCACGATGCCTCGCTTGACCTTGTCAACCGCAGCCTTTGCAGTGGCCGCGAGTTCATCGTTGGCCGTCTGTGCAACCTGATCTAGCAGGTCGATGATTTGCTTGGTCCAGCGAATAAAGTCACCGGCCAATAGGTCGGCGCTTTCAAGCACGGTGTCTAGCTTGGCTCCCGATGCCCAGCGATAGATCGGTTGCGCTAATGACAGGTCTAACGGTGAGGTATGCCCCAGCTTGTGGGAGCGGCGCAGGTCTTCTAGATCTTGCCATAGATCGATGGTGCTCTGCATGATTTCGCCGAAGTTGCCCTTCGGAATTCGTGGCTCGAAGTCTTCGTCGTCGCGACGGCTCTCATAGACCAGGGCC
>CAIPNT010000046.1 GCA_903866485.1 uncultured Micrococcales bacterium
CCGTATAGGTGATGTTTGGCGCCAGTCCTGCGAAGCTGCAGGTTGTTGCACTCGCCGGTGCGCTGCAGGTCACCGAAGGTTGCCCGGTGGCCGATGCTGTGGATGTGTAACCCAAGATTGGCAAGCCCCCCGACTGGGAGATCGATTGTTTGACCCACGAAGGTGAAGAGTCTGCGAACGCGGTGTTCGCACCGTTGAAGACCGGCGGCTGCGGAGTTGAAGTTGGCATTGCTGTCACAGCCGTAGAGAACTGGCCGACCTTGCTAACCGAACCAGACTTTGTGATCGCCGCGACCCTGAAGGAATAAGAAATGCCGCCCTTTAGGCCCTGCTTAATCACGGTGTTGGTCACAGGCGAAGAACTAACTGTCGCCAACTTCCAACCCGATGAGTCGTTCTGTTCGATGCGGTATCCGACCACGGTGGCACCTGAAAGTGTTGCTGGTGAAACCCAACTGAGCTTGACGGCTGCTTGGCTTGAATTCGCCGCAGTCCAGGCGTCGGCGGCCTTGACAGAACGCACCGGCGAAGCTGGTTTCAAAGCATCGAAGGCGGCCTTGTCGAAAGGCGCCGATACCGATGCAGGTTGAATCTTTCGGTTTAGCTCAACGGAGGCAACTCGAGGGTCACTCGCAACACGCAAAGCAATTGCAGTAGCGTCGCCGGCGACCAACTGGGAATCAAAATTTACGCTTCTCCAACCCTGACCAAGGTCGCGACCAATGCTTAGGTTGACTCCGGCGGCATTTTCTGAGGTTGGTTGCCCATCGGCAGCCACTGCGCTGACGCCATCCTTGTACTTGACGATCAGGCCCAGCGCTTGAAATGATTTGTCGGCTAGTTGCGGGCTCACCGCGGCCTCTGCGGGAACTACTCCAAGTGCGCCAAGACCCAATATTAGTGCGGCGACCATCGTCTTCGAATGCCTCATGCTCAAAGCCTAAATTTCAAATCTGTGCAAATGCTGTGTGATGTCGCAAAATTCACTTACAGACTCTTTTGCATAAACACGGTGCCTAGCCAGCGCCCAAATTTGAAACCAACCTTGGCGAGGTGTCCCTGATGTTTGAACCCGAAACTTTCGTGCAGCGCAATCGAAGACTCGGCACCCTTATCTGAGATGACCGCAACAATTTCTTTGACACCAGCTGCTTTGCTTTTTGCGATCAACTCGGCTAGCAATTTGGTGCCAACTCGCTTGCCGATAGCAGCCGGGCGCAAGTAGATGCCGTCTTCAACTGTGCGACGGTAAGCTGCCTTCTGTCGCCATGGCGCTACATAGGCGAAGCCCAAAATTTGTCCGCCTGAGCTTTGCGCGACGATAAAGGGCAAGTCAAGTGACTGCACCCACTTGAACTTGGTTTCCCAGTCATCCACAGACATTACGTCGAGGTCAAATGTGACCACGCTGTTTCGAATGTAATAGTTATAAATCTCTGAGATTTGGGTCAGGTCTTCAGCCTGCGCCCCACGGATGGTGATCTCATTTGAGGCTGGCTGCTGTTCGCCTCGGGCGCGCATCGCGCGCACTAGCCGCCAGCGTGATTCTGAATCTAAAGCCATAGGGTGCTCCTAACAAGACCAATCTATCGGCGACTCACCAAGCGCAAGCAGAGTGGCATTGGTTTTAGAGAAAGGTTTCGAACCGAAAAAGCCACGGCGCGCCGAAAGCGGGCTCGGATGAGCCGAAGCAATCACCTCTGCATCGCAAAGGACCGATGCGAGCTGTTGGGCCTGATTGCCCCACAAGATTGCCACCAACTTGCGCGCGCGTTTGCGATTCAGCGCCTTGATTGCGATGTCAGTGAAAGCGGCCCAGCCAAGATCTGCGTGGGCTCCCGCATCTGAAGCGTCGGTGGTTAGGTGTCGGTTCAGCAGAAAGACCCCGCGCTGTGACCATTTGGATAGGTCTCCCGAGTTTGAGACGCTCTTGCCTAGATCATCCGAGAGTTCTCGCATGATGTTGCTAAGGCTTCGAGGCAAGGGGTTGGTCTCGGCTGCAACGGCAAAAGATAGACCAATCGCATGTCCAACCGTAGGGTATGGATCTTGACCGATGATGACAACTCGAATCTCGTCGATAGGCGTTTCAAACGCTCTCATAACGAGCTCTTTGGGTGGCAAAAACTGGGTTTCTCGGGACCCTAACTTAGCCTCCAGATCTTCCAAAATCGGCTTAGATTCGGGGATGGCAGCCTGCCAAGTCGGGTGCATTTGCTCAAAAAACATAAAACAAGCCTAAAGGTGGCAGAATGTGGTCATGACCCATGCTGATTTGGCCGCGGAGGCCAGCAACTATCTAGAGATTGTTCAGGGAATCCGTCGCGAACTGCACCAGATTCCCGAGTTTGGTTTGCACCTGCCAAAGACCCTCGAGCGCGTTTTGATGTCGGTAGAAGGCCTCGGAGAAATTACCGTGAGCCCCAACATTTCGGCAGCCGCTCTGCACATAAAAGGAGACCTGCCGGGGCCAACCGTTTTGATTCGAGCAGACATGGATGCTCTAGCCGTTGTCGAAGATACCGGGCTCGAGTTTGCCTCAACTAACGGCTACATGCACGCTTGCGGCCACGATCTGCACATGGCAATGGGAATCGGTGCCGCCCACCTATTGGCAACCCACAAAGACAAGCTCAAAGGCAACGTCGTGGTTTGGTTTCAACCCGGCGAAGAAG
>CAIPNT010000047.1 GCA_903866485.1 uncultured Micrococcales bacterium
ATCAGGGTCTGCTTGCCGTTCTCGCGTGCATAGACAATCGACTCTTTCGAGGCATAAATGAAGCGGAGGCTTCCGTCTACCAGTGCCGGGTTGTCTTTGCGCAACTTGGCCAGCTCGGCATAGGTGTTGATCATATCGGTGTCGTGCGGCCGCTCGTTGTTCCACGGCAGTGGTGTGCGAGAGTTTTCGCCGTTGACGCCGTCGAGACCAAATTCATCACCGGCCCAGATAACTGGGATTCCCGGAAAGGTGAACTGCATTCCGGCGCCAACCTTTTGAGCGCCGTCAATGGTGAAAGTCTTGAATCGCGGAATGTCGTGTGTATCTAGCGGATTCATGTTGTTTAGTCGCACGTGCCATGGAAATCCGGCGGCAAAACGAATGTGCGACTCAACGAACTGTTTGCCGTTGAGCACGCGAGCGCCGATGCCCATGTAGGTAATGAAACCCTTGTTGTTTGGGTTGGCCATCCAGCGCCAAAGCGGCTTGGTGAAGTTTGCATAGGTCATCGCACCCTGCCATCCGTCACCTTGAATCTCATAAGCGGCATCGCCGGTGTATTCGCCCAACAGGATGGTGTCTGGTTTTGTTGCCATCATGGTCTGCTTGATGACGCGAGCAACATCTTTCGACAGGTCTTCATCTTTTAAGCGACCGGTCATGTTTGCAACGTCGATGCGCCAGCCATCCAAGTTATAGGGAGCCTTTAGCCACTTGGCAACCACCGAATTCTTGCCTTCGATGAAGCGATTACGAAGCTCTTGAGATTTCCAGTTGAATTTGGGAAGGCTGTCTACGCCCCACCACTTTTCATACTGGGTGTTGCCTTCGCTGAAATAGTAGAAGTCGCTCTCAGGCGCCTCTGGATGCATGTAGGCCGCCTGAAACCATTCGTGCTTATCGCCCGAATGGTTGCTGGTAAGGTCACCGATGACCTTGAAGCCCTTGGCGTGGGCGGCCTTGACCAAAGCCGCTAGCGCCTTGTTGCCGCCCAAGAGCGGGTCGACCCGCGAGAAAGAACTTGCGTCATATCGGTGATTTGAGCCACCAGGAAAAAACGGAGTGAGATAGAGCATTGTCACACCGAGTTTTTTAAGGTGATCTAGGTGATCGATGATGCCCCAGATGTCGCCGCCAAAAAACTGTTCGCTGGTGCCCGGGCCGCTGCCGATGACGTCATCGCCCCAGTTTTTGGCGATTGCCCAACTTGGAGTCTTGTGCTTATCGGCCTCGGTTGAACGGGCGAAACGGTCTGGAAAAATTTGATACATAACTGTCTTGGCGCCCCAGGCCGGCGCGCTTGAATAGACATTGATTCTGAAGTCGTGGACGTCGGGTTGTTCGAGTTGCGACAACCCGAGCGCGTTCAGCCAAAGCACATCGTCGTTCGCCAGCAGGATGCACCAGCGATAGTTGATCTGCGGGTTATACATGGTGATCTCGGTTTGATACCAAGACCAATTGCCCTCGGCTCTAACTAACTTCGCCTCGGCTTGAAAGAAGGCTTCGCCGTTTTCAGACTGGCGCACCAAAACCTTGGCCACCTTGCCTGTCGAGCTGTGAACGCGCAGGCGCACCTTCACCTTGTCTAGCAACTTTGGTTGCTGGTTCAACACATAAAGCGATGAACCATCGTGGTGAGGTTGAAGTGAGAAATCAGGCATTAGCCCTTAACCGAGCCGGCGGTTACGCCGCTGACGATGTACTTTTGCAAGCTCAAGAACAGGGCGACCAAAGGAATCGCGGCCACGACCGAACCGGCAGCGAATGGGCCCCAGTTTTGACCAAAGGTTCCACCGACGAATGATTGCAAACCAACTGCCACCGTGCGGGTGCTGACATCCTGAAGGAAGATGCTTGCAAGCACGAACTCGTTAAATGTTCCGATAAAAGACAACAGGGTGGTCACAACGAGAATTGGCGTGGTCAATGGCAAAAAGATCTGCCAGAAGATTTGCGATGGTGAGGCTCCGTCAATCTTTGCAGCCTCATCAAGCTCCATAGGGATGGTGTCAAGAAAGCCCTTAAGCAACCAAGCATTTCCACCCATCGAGCCACCAAGGTAAACCAAGAGCAGACCGCCAAGGCTACCTAGGCCGATGACCGGAAACAGCTTAGAGAGGTGTTCAAAGATCACATAGATTGCGGCAAGCGCCAAGAAGCTTGGAAAGACCTGAATCAAGAACAAGGCCTGAAGGCTCTGCTTGCGACCACGATATTTCAATCGCGAGAAAGCAAACGCTGCAAAAACACCGATCAAAACCGAGATAACCGCGTTTACTCCCGAAAGCAGCACGGTGTTTAGCATCCAGCGTCCGAATGGAATGCTCGGGCTTTGGAAGAGCAGCAGATAGTTCTTGAAGCTCACTGTCTTCGGAAGGATTGAGCCCGTTGACAGCGCGCCAGCTTTGCTCAGCGAGCTAGAGATAACAACGAAAATTGGAAACAGAGCGAAGACCATAAGCACCCACGCAAAGACGTGGCGCCAAAGCGTTGATGGGGTGCGACCCTTGCTCTTCTTCGAGATAGCGATGGCCATTACATCTCCTCCAATACGCGTGAACGTCGAAGGCTCCACATTGACAGAGCACCCACAATCACAAACATAATTACGCTGATCGCACAGGCGAGACCCAGATTCTGGTCATTGCCGCCAAATGCGGTCTTGTATGCATAGGTAATCAAAAGGTCTGTTGCACCGGCGGTCTGGCCGTTCAAGACGTCAACTGGCCCTCCCCTGGTTAGCAGGTAAACCAGATTGAAGTTGTTGAAGTTGAAGGCAAACGAGGCAATCAAGAGTGGCGAAAGAATTTGGAAAATCAGAGGCAGCTTGATCTGCCAGAAAATCTGACTTCCACTTGCACCGTCAATTTCGGCAGCCTCTTCGATGTCACTTGGCAACGCCTGTAGCGCTCCGGTTGAGATCAGGTAGAAGTATGGGAAGCCAAGCCAGAGGTTAACCAGCAAGATAACGCCTCGAGCAAGCCAAACGTCATTGAGCCAATCAACGTGAATGTTGAAGATGCTGTTTACGGCTCCATAGTCTCGGTTGAAGATGCCGGCCCAAATCAAAATCGACATGAAGCTAGGCATCGCATAAGGCAAGATCAAGATTGCTCGATATAGACCGCGGAAGCGGATCTTTTTATCCATGGCGATTGCAAGAACTAGGCCAACGGCCCACATCATCAGAACGGTCGTGAACGCGAAAACGATGGTCCAAATGAAGACACCGACGAAAGGGCCGCTTAGCTTCGGGTTAGTGAGCAACCCGACATAGTTTTCTGAAGGGTTGAACTGACGCCAGCCTGGGTAGAGAACCTTGGTCTTGTCGTTGCTTGCAACGAAGTTTCCGTTGCCGTTGTCGACATAGACCACGTTGTCCATAGAGTCGACGATTTTTGTCTTGTCTGCGTTGAACTGAAACTTTTCGAACATCAGCGCCGCAACATCGGTGCCCTGTGGGCTCACGAAACGGTTGCCGCCGGCTGGAACAACAAAGTTTGTCAGCCACGTGTTGGCGTTTGCGATTTGCGCGGGAGTTGCAGGAACAAAACCGTCAGCAACTGTTGCAATCTTGCTGGCATTCAAAGTGTAGGTTCCGGCTGCCAGCTGGGTTAGTGCCTTGTCGGTTCCGATTGAAGCAGTGTGGGTGTTCTGGTCGGTCAGCAGCACGGCATGCTGGCCGTTACTGGTTCCGAGCACCATGTCGTATGTGTCGCCTGACTGGTCAGGCACCAGACCGACCTGGTGAAGCTGCGAGATGGCAGCATCTTTGGTGATCTCGTTGCCGGTCTGATAGTTAAAGACCGACATCCAAGCCGTGTAGACGATTGGAACAATCACGAAAATTACGAGCAAAACCGAGCCAGGAAATAAGAATTTTCCGGCTACGGTCTTGCGTGAAAAATAAACCCAGTTAGCGGTTATCAGGATGAGGCCGATAGTGACGGCAACTACCCAGTCACTGGCTAGCACCGCAACATAGCCCATCCAGACCAAGACGGCCGTGGCGATTGCCATTGCAAGTACCTTGACGAACGAGGCGATAACTAACGGTTTCATTGACTATCTTCGGCTAACTGTTAAGAGGTTGAAAACTTGGTAAAGGGGCTGGCTAACCTAGGCCAGCCAGCCCCTTATCATTTAGTGCTGTTTAGCGCTTTGAGAATCCGTCAGCGAAGTCTGCCTTCAGGATTGCTGCACCCTTGTTGAATGAAGCCTTGAC
>CAIPNT010000048.1 GCA_903866485.1 uncultured Micrococcales bacterium
GAGTCCACTAACAACTTGACTGCATCTTGCATCCCGGAATCGAACGCATCGGCGCCCATATCTCGGCCGACAAGGCACGCGTGGATTTTGCCCATGAAGGCAGCATCGCCACGTTGTTCCCGCAGATCGAACAGGAAGCAGCGGCGCTGTCGCAGGCAGACCTGCCGATCGTCACCACCTTCACCGATGAAGCCGCACAACGCCGCTACTGGGAAGTCGCCGGCTTCGCCCGCATGGCATGCGGCGGCACCCACCCACGCTCGACCGCAGAAATCGGCTTGCTCAAATTGAAGCGAAAAAACACTGGCAAGGGCAAGGACGACACTCTGTTCGCACTTGTTGCTGGCAAGGTTGAATTCGGCACCAAGGGTGGCCGTCGCGTCGTAAACATCGTCGAGGCTGCGTAAGCGGTTCGATTTTTTCTAGGGAGGCGAGCCTTTTGGCTCGCTTTTCCTGTTTCTAAAGCATTTTGAAAGGGGCTCACCATGGTTTCATTTGTTGACCAAGTGACGCTTCACCTTCGCGCGGGCGATGGAGGAGACGGTTGTGTCTCTGTAAAGCGTGAGAAGTTCAAGCCGCTTGCCGGCCCTGACGGTGCCGACGGTGGCAAGGGAGGCTCAATTAGCCTCATCTCCGACCCAAACGTCACTACTCTTCTTGACTTCCACTTCCACCCTCACCGAGCCGGTGGCGACGGTGGCGATGGTGCCGGTGACTTCAGAAACGGTGCTCACGGCGAGAGTCTAATTCTTGCGGTGCCAGTTGGAACAGTGGTCAAGGATGAAAAGGGTACGGTTGTAGCAGACCTCTCTGAGCCTGGTATGGAGCTTGTTGTAGCCGAAGGCGGCATCGGCGGTCTCGGAAACGCGGCCCTGTCTAGTTCTAAGCGCAAGGCCCCTGGTTTTGCGTTGTTTGGTGTTCCTGGATGGCGCGGAGACGTAGTCCTCGAATTAAAGACCGTTGCGGATGTGGCTCTGGTTGGTTATCCAAGCGCCGGAAAGTCTTCTTTGATTGCAGCGCTAAGTGCGGCCCGTCCAAAGATTGCAGATTACCCATTCACCACTTTGCACCCGAATTTGGGTGTGGTTCAGGCCGGGCAAACTCGCTTCACCATCGCAGATGTGCCTGGTCTAATCGAGGGTGCCAGCGAGGGCAAGGGCCTCGGTCTCGAGTTCTTGCGTCACGTTGAGCGTTGCTCAGCACTTTTGCACGTTATTGACTGTGCGACTCTGGAGCCAAACCGAGACCCAATCACCGACCTTGACAAGATTCTAAAAGAACTTGATGCGTATGAGGTTCCCGATGGTCAAACCCCGCTCACCGAGCGCCCACAGCTGATCGCGCTAAACAAGGTTGATGTGCCAGATGCCAAAGAATTGGCTGAGTTTGTGCGCGGCGACCTTGAAGAGCGCGGTTACCGAGTGTTTGAAATTTCTGCCGCCAGCCACGAGGGCTTGCGCGAGCTAAGTTTTGCATTAGCCCAGCTGGTTGAACAGGCTCGCAAGGATGCCGAAACGGCTCCGGTGAAGCCGCGGGTGCAGTTGATGCACGCAAAGCGTGACGAGAATAAGTTCACCATCCACCGTGAAATGGTTGGCGACGAAGAAATCTTCCGCGTTCTAGGCCCTAAGCCTGAACGCTGGGTTCACCAGACCAACTTTGCCAACGAGGAGGCCATCGGCTACTTGGCTGACCGCCTCGGCAAAATCGGCATGGAGACCGAACTGTTTAAGATCGGCGCTTCGGCAGGTTCAACCGTTGTAATCGGCCCCGGCAAGGGCATCATCTTTGATTGGGAGCCAAGCATTGCCTCGGCTGGCGAGCTTATTGCCGGCCCTCGAGGCACCGACGCCCGCTTTGACATGCGTGAACGCCGCACCACCAAGGAGCGTCGCGCAACCTATACCGAGCGCATGGATGCCAAGGCGGCGCTGCGTGAAGAATTGAGAAAAGAGGGTGAGGCCGGAATCTGGTCTAGTCCTGAGGACTTCGAAAAGGAAGACTAAGTGGCACTTCGAGACAGAAGCGACTTGGCATCTGCTGGTCGCATTGTGGTCAAGGTTGGCTCATCATCGATTAGCGGGGCCAACGAAGGCAAAATTGAGCAACTGGTCGATGCCTTGGCCGCCGCTCAGGCCAGGGGAGCCGAGGTCATTTTGGTTTCGTCTGGCGCAATCGCCACCGGTCTGCCACTGCTTGGCCTAACCGAAAAGCCGGATGACCTAGCCACCCAACAGGCGCTGGCATCGGTCGGTCAGTCGCGACTTATTTCTCGTTATCAAGCCAGCCTCGAACGCTATCGCATTATCGCCGGTCAGGTTTTGCTGACATCTGGTGACATGGAGGCTGACGAGACTCGACTGAACGCAAAGCGTGCAATTGACAAACTGGTTTCACTCAAGGTGCTTCCGATTGTGAACGAAAACGACACCGTGGCAACCGCAGAAATTCGCTTCGGCGACAACGATCGCCTTGCAGCGCTCGTTGCCGTTTTGGTCGACGCCGACGCCCTGATCCTGCTCAGTGACGTTGACGCGCTCTATGACATGCCGCCAACCAAGCCGGGGGCAAAGCGCATCGAGTTTGTTGCCAAGGGCTCAAACCTCGAATCTGTTGAAATCGGTGGCAGCAGTTCTGCCGTCGGCACCGGTGGCGCGGTAACCAAGGTTAGTGCAGCGAGATTGGCCACAGAGGCCGGCGTCACCGTCTTGCTAACCAGCACCGCAAACGTTTCGGCGGCCTTAGAGGGGCAGCCTGTGGGCACCTGGTTTGAAGCGCAATAGGCTAGTCACATGACAACAGCACTAGAAAACATTCGCTTGGCCA
>CAIPNT010000049.1 GCA_903866485.1 uncultured Micrococcales bacterium
GCGACGCTGCTGCGCGAAGCCAGAGTCACGTGATATTCAGCCTCATATAGTGCCGGGCGGGCGTTGTCGCTCATGCCGCCATCGACCGAAACATACTTGCGCACTGCCGGGGTGGCTGAATCGGTGACCTTGACATCCTTGATGGTGCCCACGTTATAGAGCGTGATGCCAGCTGGGCCGGCGATGTAACGACCTGGCTCAAAGGCCAATTTCGGCACTGCGATGCCGAGCTTGGCGCATTGCTCGGCGACCACTGCAGTGATTGCATCAGCGAAATAGCGCAAATCTGGAGCCTTGTCGGCAGGCTTGTAGTTGATGCCAAAGCCGCCACCGAGGTTGAGCTCGGGCACCTCTCCCCCGACAAGTGTTTCGGCGTGAAGTTGAATCAGGCGCTTGGTTGATTCGACGAAGCCATCCACGCTATAAATCTGCGAACCGACATGCTGGTGAAAACCCAAGAACCGAAGGTGACTGTGCGAGCGAATCTTGGCGACCAAGGCCGGCGCATCGGCCAAAGGGATGCCGAACTTTTGGTCTTCGCGCGCGGTGGCCAAGAAGTCGTGTGTGTTGGCGTGCACGCCTGTGTTGATGCGCAGGCGCACCGGTTGAATGGCATCCTGCGCCCCGGCAGTGGCGGCGATGCGCTCGATTTCTAGCTCGCTGTCAATGACAATCGCGCCGACACCGGCACTAATCGCGCGACCTATTTCGCGAAGCGATTTGTTATTGCCATGCAAACCGATTCGGGCTGCATCGATGCCGCCGGCAAGCGCGGCGGCAAGCTCGCCACCGCTGGCAACGTCAATGTTGAGACCAAGCTCGTTGATCCAACTTACAATCTCGGTGCTTAGAAACGCTTTGCTGGCGTAATAGACCTTGGCCTCTGTGCCGATGCGCTTCGCAGCTTCGCCAAGGATGGTGCGAGCGGCGGTGGCGCGAGCGCGAAAGTCATCCTCGTCAATCACATAGAGCGGGGTGCCAAACTGGGTGGCCAACTCGCTAACCGGAACACCGGCTACCTCGACCTCGCCGGTGGCGCGACGGGTGGTGTGCCGTGGCCAAACGCGAGCATCAAGAGCGTTGGCATCGCTCGGATACTGCAGCCAGTCTGGGGCAAGGTGATTTGACATTGCTGCGCCTACATTCTTTCTGGCGCGCTCACGCCAAGCAGTGCCAAACCGTTGCGCAAAACCACGCCGGCGGCTTCGTTAAGCCAAAGTCTGGTGCGGTGAACCGGTTCAACCGGTGCTGCTGATAGCGGGGTCACGCGGCAGTTGTCATACCAGCGGTGGTATGCGCCGGCGACTTCTTCGATGTATCTGGCCACGCGGTGAGGCTCACGAAACTCGGCGGCCGATGCGACCACGCGTGGCAGCTCGATTAGCTTCGCCAGCAGTTCAGACTCGGATGGGTGGCTCAATAGCGATGGGTCAAACTCTGAACGGTCAACACCGAGGCTGGCGGCATTGACGGCCACCTGCTTGGTGCGGGCGTGCGCGTACTGCACATAGAACACTGGATTGTCGTTGGTCTTCTTTTGCAACTGCTCTAGATCGATATCAAGTTGCGAGTTGATTGATGAACGAGCCAGCGAATAACGCGCAGCGTCAACTCCCACCACCGAAACCAAGTCTTCCATAGTCACCACGGTGCCGGCACGCTTGGACATTCGCACGGGTTCGCCGTCGCGCAAAAGGTTGACCATCTGGCCGATTAAGATTTCGAGGTTTAGTCCCGGCTGGTCGCCAAAGGCAGCGCACAGGGCATACATGCGAGGAACATAACCATGGTGGTCGGCACCAAGCATGTAAATGCACTGGTCAAAACCGCGCTCGCGCTTATCGAGGTAATAGGCAATGTCGCCGGCGATATAAGCCGCGTCGCCGTCACTCTTGATGATTACTCTGTCGCGGTCGTCACCAAAGGTGGTCGAGCGCAGCCAAATGGCACCCTCTGCCTCATAGATGTGACCGAGCTGGCGAAGCTTTTCGATGGCACGCTCTACAGCCTTTGATTCGTATAACGAGTTCTCGTGAAAATAAACATCAAAATCGACACCAAAGTCGTGCAGTGACTGGCGAATCTCTTGGAACATCAACTCGACGCCGGCGGCACGAAACGCCTCTTGGGCTTGGTCTTCTGGCAGCGAAAGAACGTCAACGGCCGTTTCGGCTAGCACCCGATCGGCGATTTCTTGGATGTAGGCACCACCATAGCCATCTTCAGGAGCGTCAAGGCCGCGAGCCCGGGCAAGAAGTGATCGAGCAAATCGGTCAATTTGCGCACCGTGGTCATTGAAGTAATACTCGCGAGTTACATCGGCGCCCTGAGCCTCAAAAATGCGAGCCAGTGAGTCACCAACGGCCGCCCAGCGGGTGCCGCCCATGTGAATGGGGCCGGTTGGGTTTGCCGA
>CAIPNT010000050.1 GCA_903866485.1 uncultured Micrococcales bacterium
CCACAACCACGATGTCTGGACGTTCGTCACTGAGTAGGTTCATGCTCTGCAGAATGGCGTCAGCCGAACCTGAAAACCAACGCTTGCCAAGTCGCTGCTGTGCCGGCACAGATGCGACATAGGCGCCAAGCAGCGGAGACATGCGCCAGGTTAGCGAGATGTGACGGTCGAGGCTGTGCGATTTGTATTGAGTCAAGACAACGATGCGACGCAGGCCCGAGTTGATCAGGTTAGACAGTGCAAAGTCAATCAATCGATAACTTCCGCCGAATGGAACCGCAGGTTTAGCACGGTCCGCAGTCAACGGCATCAGACGCTTGCCCTCGCCACCAGCGAGAACCATTCCAAAAACGCGTAAAGCACTCATGTTTCAAATGTTATTGGGCAAATGCGTCACAGCAGTAACATTGCGACATGAGAATCGACTTGATCACCAAAGAATATCCACCTGCCATCTATGGCGGAGCAGGCGTACATGTCGCAGAACTAGTGAGAGTCTTGCGCAAGCACATCGATGTTCAAGTGCGTTGCTTCGGCGAAGAACGTAATGAAAAAGATACATTTTCTTATAACTTCGGCAGCGAATTTGCTGAGGCAAACGGTGCACTGCAGACCATGGCCGTCGACCTAAACATGGTCGGCGACATCGCAGGAGCCGACCTGGTGCATTCTCACACCTGGTATGCCAACTTCGCAGGGCAGGTTGCCGGCACGCTTCACGGAATTCCGCACCTGATCACCGCACACAGCCTCGAGCCACTGCGCCCGTGGAAAGAGCAGCAGCTCGGTGGCGGCTACCGACTTTCATCCTGGGTTGAACGCACCGCCTACGAGGGTGCCACCGGCATCATTGCCGTTTCAGATGGAATGCGCAGAGATATTTTGCGCGCCTATCCGCAGATCGACCCGAACAAGGTCTCTGTTGTGCACAACGGAATCGACCTCGAGGCTTTTCAGGCGGCCAACAACCCAGATCTAGTGAGGGCAAACGGCATCGACCCAGACCAGCGCAGCGTGGTTTTCGTCGGTCGAATCACGATGCAAAAGGGCCTACCATATCTGATCAAGGCGGCCCGAGAGTTGCCTAGCGATGTGCAACTGGTGCTTTGCGCCGGCGCACCCGACACGCCTCAGATTCTTCAAGAGGTCACCGACCTGGTGACCGAGCTGCGCAAACACCGCGACAACGTCATCTGGATCGAAAAGCACGTCAATCGCGCCGAACTCATCGCGATTCTCTCGGCTGCGACGGTATTTGCTTGCCCATCGATATATGAACCGCTTGGAATCGTCAATCTTGAGGCCATGGCCTGCGGCACGCCGGTTGTGGCAACCGCAACCGGTGGAATCCCTGAGGTAGTCGCCCACGGCGAAACTGGCCTATTGGTTGACATCGAGCAGTTGCAGGATGGCAGCGGAAAGCCGCTGGACGAAGCCAAATTCGTAGAAGATTTTGCCGCGGCTTTGAACCAAATGCTCGAGCACCCGAGAATCAAAGAATTCGGCGCCGCTGGTCGCAAACGGGTTGAAGATCACTTCAGCTGGGACAGCATCGCTGAACAAACTATTCGCGTCTATCAGAAAGCCATCGCCCAGAGCGTCTAGGCTAAAAACCATGTCACGCGTAATCGATCTAAACAATGTCACCGTGGTGCGCGAACAGCGCCCAATTCTCAACAACGTCACCTGGCAAGTTGAATCAGATCAGCGCTGGGTAATTGTTGGCCCAAACGGCGCCGGCAAAACCACACTGCTGCGGGTGGCCGGAGCACAGATTCACCCATCAAGCGGTCAGGCCACCATTCTTGACGAGCGTCTCGGTGAAATCAACGTTTTTGAACTGCGCACCCGAATCGGATTTGCCTCGAGCGCTTTGGCATCGCACATTCCGAACTCTGAAACCGTGCTAAACGCCGTTATGACCGCCAGCTATGCCGTGACCGGCCGCTGGAACGAGAAATACGAGGACATCGACGAGCGTCGTGCCCGCCGGGTGCTAAACGAGTGGGCGCTTGAGAACTTTGCCGACCGCGCCTTTGGAACCCTGAGTGACGGAGAGCGAAAGCGCACCCAAATCGCCCGCGCCGTCATGCCCGACCCAGAGCTTTTGCTTTTGGATGAGCCGGTCGCGAGCCTAGACCTAGCAGCTCGCGAGCAGACCATCAGCATCATTGGCCAGTATGCCTCTGCACCTCAGGCCCCGGCGATGGTGATGGTCAC
>CAIPNT010000051.1 GCA_903866485.1 uncultured Micrococcales bacterium
GCGGTTCAGGTTGGCGACCCATTCGCCGAGAAGGTGCTCATCGAGTGCTGCCTTGAGCTTTACCACGCACAGGTTGTTGCGGGCATCCAAGACCTTGGTGGCGCCGGCATCAGCTGCGCAACCAGCGAGCTTGCCTCAAACGGTGGCGCGGGCATGCGCGTTCAGCTTCAGCACGTTCTAAAGCGCGACGAGACCCTGACCCCAGAAGAGATTCTGATGTCTGAGTCACAAGAGCGCATGATGGGCATCGTGCCTAAGAAGCACCTCAAGGCTTTCGAGGCAATCGTCAACAAGTGGGAGGTTGAGTATTCGGTAATCGGGGAGGTTATCAACGAAGACCGCCTCTACATCAACTGGGGCGAAGAAGAGATCGTCAACGTTCCACCTCGCACCGTTGCCCACGACGGCCCGGTTTATGAGCGCCCTGTTGCCTACCCGGCATACCAGGATGCCCTAAACGCCAACACCGTTCACGTGGCAGCAAACGGCAACGGCCTGCACCGTCACAACGACAACGGTTCAGAGCTTGCCGCGCAGCTGGTGCAGATCGTCTCGAGCCCAAACCAGGCCGACAAGGGTTGGATCACCGACCAGTATGACCGCTACGTTGGTGGCAACACCGCGCTGGCTCAGCCAGACGACTCGGGCATGATTCGCGTTGACGAGAAGTCAGGCCTGGGCATCGCCCTGGCCACCGACGCCAACGGACGCTACTGCTACCTCGACCCATACCAGGGCGCAAAGCTTGCCCTAGCCGAGGCTTACCGCAACGTAGCCGTCGGCGGAGCAAAGCCAATGGCCGTCACCAACTGCCTCAACTTTGGTTCGCCAGAGAACCCAGAGGTCATGTGGCAGTTCAAGCAGGCAACCGCAGGTTTGGCCGATGGCTGCCTCGAGCTTGGCATTCCGGTGACCGGCGGTAACGTTTCGTTCTACAACCAGACCGGCGATGTTGCCATTCACCCAACCCCGGTGGTCGGTGTGCTCGGCGTTATCGACGACGTCGCCCGCCGCATCCCGTCAGGCTGGCAAGACGAGGGTCACAATATCTACCTTCTTGGTGTCACCAAGGATGAACTCGATGGCTCAGTTTGGTCAGAGGTAATCCACGGCCACCTGGGTGGTCGCCCACCAGTAGTCGACTTGGCTTTTGAGAAGCAGCTTGCCGAGGCAATCGCCGCAGGCAGCGAGCAGGGCCTAATCGCCTCGGCTCACGACCTATCTGAGGCCGGTTTGGCTCAGGCAGTTGTTGAGTGTTCACTTCGCTTTGGCATGGGTGCCCGCATCTGGCTTGGCGAGATCTGTGAGCGTGATGGCGTTGACCGCACCGCAGCTCTGTTCTCAGAGTCAACCGGTCGTGTGCTAGTTTCTGTCGGTCGCGAGGATGACGTGAAGTTCGTCGGCCTCTGCGAAGCCCGCGGAATTCCAGTGCTGCGCATCGGTGTTACCGACAACTCTGGCCACCTCGAGATTCAGGACATCGCAAACTGCGAACCTAGGCGAACTAGGAGCTGCGCACAAAGGTACTTTGGCTGAGTTGTTTACAAACTAGGGGTTGCGGTCCGCTGAACGGAAACTAACC
>CAIPNT010000052.1 GCA_903866485.1 uncultured Micrococcales bacterium
GCCAATGTCGCCGGTCTTGAACCATTCGCCATCCATGGCTTCGGCGGTTGCTTTAGGGTTGCGCCAGTAGCCACGCAGAATGTTATTGCCGCGCAGCCAAATCTCGCCATCTTCGGCAATCTTGATGCCGGTGCCCGGAAGCACTCGACCGACCTTGCCGATGCGCAGGTTGTCTGGTCTGCCGATCATGGCCGGAGCTGTGGTTTCGGTGAGACCGTAACCCTCGAGCACAATCAGCCCGATGGCGCGAAAGAAGTGGCCTAGTCGCGCACCCAGTGGGGCGCCGCCAGACACCGCATAACGCACATTTCCGCCCATTGCTGCCCGCAGTTTTTTATAAACCAGAACGTCAAAAATTAGGTGCCGGATGCGTTGCACGAGGGTTGGCCCTGCCGCGGTATCAAGCGCTTTCGAATAGGCGATTGCGGCATAGGCTGCGGTTCTAAAGATTTTGCCTCGGCCAGCAGACTCGGCGCGCTGTTCGGCAGAGTTGTAGACCTTTTCGAACACTCGAGGAACGGCAAGCAAGAAGGTTGGCTTGAACGAGGCCATGGCCGGGGCAACATTGCGCGAATCTGGCTGGTGGCCAACCTTTACTCCACCGTGCACGCAGAGCACCTCTACGAAGCGAGCGAACACGTGAGCGAGCGGCAAAAACAGCAGGGTGCTTGAACCCTCGGCCACAACCTTAGGCAGTTCTAGAGTGGCATTTTTGCTCAGCTCGACGAAACCTCGATGGGTCAGCTCGCAGCCTTTTGGTTTGCCGGTGGTGCCTGAGGTGTAGATGATGGTGGCGAGGTCGCGCAATTTCGCCGACTGGCGCTTGGCCTCAATGGTCTCATCGCTGATATCGCGGCCGACCTTGATTAGCTGGTCGACGGCATCGGCATCGATGCGCCAGACGTTGCGAACCAAGGGAGCACCGGCCTTAATTTGCTCGAATCTGGCCAAGTGATCTTCATTTTCGACAAATAGCGCAACCGAATCTGAGTCAGAGAGAATCCATTCCATCTGAGTTGGTGCAGAGCTCTCATAAATTGGCACTGAGACGGCACCGGCAAACCACAGCGCAAAGTCGATAAGGGTCCACTCATAGCGGGTGCGGCTCATGATGGCCACCGCCTGACCCGGCTGAATGCCGGCGGCCACAAGGCCCTTGGCGAGCGAAACTACTTCGTGCAAAAAGTCTCTTGCACTCTTATCAACCCATACGCCCGCATCGGTTTCAATGGCAAAAAGGGCCAGGTTTGGGGTGACCTTTGCTCGCTGAATCAGAAGGTCAGTGATGTTTTCGTTTTCGGGTGAGACAACCAGTGCTGGTATGTCATACGACTTCATTGGCGCTCCTCACCCTCGATCATTTCCCATAACTCTAGCGTTGTTCGGGCGCTAAACTTTGACTTGCGAAAGCGTTTTCTTTTGGGACTCGAGGTTTGAATATGTATGCAGTCGGAATCGACATTGGCGGCACAAAGATTGCCGGCGCTCTGGTTGATGCCGAGGGGCAAATTGTTCGCGAAGAGCGCGTTCCAACTCCCGCCCAAGATGCCGATGCCATCGCTGACGCGGTAGTCAACCTGATTAAGTCTTTGGCTGATGGCCACGAGGTGATTGGCGCCGGAGTCGCGGCTGCCGGTTTCATCGACGCTCAGCAGGCAAACATCATCTACGCGCCAAACCTTAGCTGGCGCAACGAGCCGTTTAAGGCCAAGCTCGAGGCCAAATTAGACATTCCGGTGATTATCGAAAATGACGCCAACGCCGCCGGCTGGGCCGAATACCGCTATGGCGCCGGTCGCGGATATCGTCACATGGTGATGTTGACCATCGGCACCGGTGTTGGCGGCGCGGTGATTGTCGACTCAAAGATGCTTCGCGGCGGCTTTGGAATTGCCGGCGAACTAGGTCACCTTCGCGTGGTGCCAAATGGCCGACCTTGCGGTTGCGGCCAAAACGGTTGCCTCGAATCTTATGGTTCGGGCAGTGCGTTATTGCGCGCGGCCAAAGAGCTAGCGCAGTCTTCTGAGGCACTCGGCCAGCGCTTGCGCGAACTCGAGGCAGAGGCCGGTCAGTTGACCGGCAACGAGGTTTATAAGGCCATCCTCGAAGGTGACGCAGGCGCACTCAAGATTCTTGCCGAGCTGGGCTCTTGGCTCGGTCAAGCCGTAGGCAGCCTGACCGCGGTGCTCGACCCTGAAATCGTCGTGATCGGCGGCGGCGTTAGCGCGGCCGGAGACCTGCTGCTCGACCCGATTCGCGAGGCCTACCGCAGTCACCTGCCTGCTCGTGGTTATCGCCCTGAACTAAAGATCGTTGGCGCAGAATTTGTCAACGACGCCGGCGTTGTCGGTGCCGCAGACCTAGTCAGGGTTGCTTTCTCTGAACGGTAAACTATTAGTTCGAGTTCGCGACTAATGGAGGGAGAGCAAGTGGCGTACTTCATTTTGAAGACCTTCGTGCTTGGACCATTGTTGCGCGTGCTATTTCGACCTTGGGTTCGCGGCATGGAGAATATTCCAGGAACCGGCGCGGTCA